>NZ_JBSGDY010000065.1:0-30336 GCF_053602615.1 Micromonospora sp. NPDC004336 | reverse complement strand
GGCGAGTTCGATGCCGGCTTCTTCGGGATCTCGCCCCGCGAGGCGGCGGCCATGGATCCGCAGCAGCGGTTGCTGCTGGAGGTCTCGTGCCCGTCCGGCGGGATCCGGGTGTCCACGCTGTCGACGTCGTACGACGCGATGAACGTGCTCCCCGGGTCGCGCGGGCGGGCAGGCGGTGGCTTCCGGGTCACGCGGCGGGCAGGGCGGCGGCGAAGGCCCCCGCGTCGGGGCCCGACGCCCGCACGACCAGGCCGAGCGCCGACTCCGGCAGCCCGGTGACCGGCACGAAGGCGACGTCCGGGCGGGGCTGGAATCCCGCGGTACGCCGGCACACCAGCATCCCGCCGCGACCGGCCGCGACGAGCGCGATGCCCTCCTGCAGGGTGGTCACCGCCGGTCCGGGCGGGATCGACCTGCCGTCGGGCGTGACGGCGGGCGCCTGCTCGGCCCGCCAGTACTCGGGCGCGGGCGTGGCCGGGCCGATCAACGGCAGCCCCGCCAACCGCTCGGCGTCCACGGCGGGGAGCGCGGCGAACGGGTGCCGCGCGGACACGGCGACGGTCTGCTGCTGCCGGGAGAAGACCCGCACCAGCGCCAGGCCCGGCTCCCGCACCGGCAGCAGCACTATCGCGGCGTCCACCTCGCCGCGCCGAAGTGCCCCGAACGGGTCGCTGAGCGGCAGCTCGGTCAGGTCCACCCGCCGGCCGGGCGCCTGGTACGCGTTGACGGCGGCGGCGATGCCCGCGTCGACGTGCCCCTGGAATCCGAGGCGCAGCACGTCGTGCACGCCCCGGGCGGCGTCCCGGGTCTCCTCGACCGCCTGCCGCAGCGCCGCGTACGCGGGCCCCACCCCGGCGAGCAGCCGTCGCCCCAGCGGGGTGAGCGCGACCCGGCGGCTGGTGCGGTCGACGAGCCGGCCGCCGATCCGCCGCTCCAGGGTGGCGAGGAGCTGACTGACGCGGCTCTGCGACACCCGCAACCGCTCACCGGCGCGGCCGAAGTGCAGTTCCTCGGCGAGCGCCAGGAAGCACTCCAGCTCGCGTAGCTCCGGCCCGCCGGCCATGCCGCACCCCTCCCCCGTCGTGCCGCCCGCCCGATCGATGAGCCAGGCTCATCGTCCGACGAACACTTCGCCGTTGTTCCGCCGTCCCGGCCGGACCAGGCTGAGGAACATGACCAAGATCGACGATGCGGCCTCGGCCGCCCGCACCCGCTGGACCGGAGTCGGCGCGGTGGCCGGCGCCGTGTTCGCCGTGGTGACCACGGAGATGCTGCCCGTCGGGCTGCTCACCGCGATCGGCGCCAGCCTGGACAGCAGCCCCGGTACGGTCGGGCTGACCATGACGGTACCCGGCCTGGTCGCGGCGGCCGTGGCGCCACTGGTGCCGCTGGTGGCCGGGGCCATGGACCGCCGCCGGCTGCTGGTCGCGCTCGGCGCGTTGCTGGCCGTCGCGAACGTCGCCTCGGCGGCCGTCACTGACATCGCGCCGCTGGTGGCGCTGCGCCTGCTCGTCGGCGTGTGCATCGGCGGCATCTGGTCGGTGGCCGGCGGGCTCGCCGTCCGGCTCGTGCCGGCCCGCTCGGTCGGCACCGCCACGTCGATCGTCTTCAGCGGCGTCGCCGTCGCCTCGGTGCTGGGCGTGCCGGCCGGGGCCCTGCTCGGCGACCTCGTCGGCTGGCGGGCCGCGTTCCTGGCCGTGGGTGGGCTGTCGCTGGCGGTGACCTGGCTGCTGGCCGCCACGCTGCCGGCGATGCCGGTACGGGAGCCGACGCGCCTGCGGGCGATGCACGAACTGCTCGGTGACCGCCTCGTGCGGGTCGGGCTGGTCGCCGTCGCGGCCGTGGTCGTCGGGCACTTCGCCGCCTACACGTACGTGCGGCCCGTGCTGGAGCGGCTCGGCGGCGTCGAGGCGGGACTCGTCGGCGCGCTGTTGCTCGCGTACGGGCTGGCCGGGGTGGCCGGCACCTTCGTCAGCGGCGCGCTCGCCGCCCGCACCCCGCACCGCACGTTGCTGGCGGTCGCGGCGGCGCTCGGCGCGGCCGTGCTCGCGGTGCCGCCGCTCGCGGCGGCGGGGCTGCCCGGCGCCGCCACGGCCATGCTGGCCTGGGGCGTCGCGTACGGCGGCGTCTCCGTCACCTGCCAGAACTGGCTGCTGCGGGCCGCGCCGGGGGCCGGCGAGCCGGTGACCGCCCTCTTCGTGGCGGTGTTCAACCTGGCCATCGCCGGCGGGGCGCTGCTGGGCGGTCGGGTCGTCGACGCGGCCGGCCCCGCCGCCGCGACGGTGGCCGGCGGGGCGCTGGTGCTGGTCGGGCTCGCCGTCCTCGCGGCCGGATCGGGCCGGGCGCGGCGCCTCGACCGCCGGCCGGTCGGCCGTCGCTGATCATCTTGTCGGGCGGACCTGTTACGGTCGCGCCGCCGCTGCGCCAGTCGACCGGAGGTAGGCGTGATCAGCTCGCAGGTGTCGTCGTTCGCCGGATTGCCGGTCGTCCCGTTCACCCCGGGAATGACACTCCCCGACGATCCGTCGGCGGTCGCCTGGCGGCTGGAGGTCGAGGACTTCGACGCGGAGCCCGAGGAGTTCGCCGGCCTGCTGCGAGCGATGCGCGAGCAGGTGCCCGCCGAGGCCGTGCGCGCCGTGGTCATCGGCGAGTGGGGCCAGGCCTACGAACGGCCCCTGCCCGTCGAGCCGCTGGTCGAGGCGGCCGGGGAGTGGACCGGGCTGCGGGCGGTCTTCCTCGCCGACCTGACCTACGAGCAGTGCGAGATCTCCTGGCTCCGGCACGGCGACCTCACCCCGCTGCTGCGGGCGTACCCGGCGCTGGAGGTGCTGTGGGTGCGCGGCGCGCAGGACCTACGGCTGGAGCCGGTCCGACACACCGGGCTGCGCGAGCTGCGGTTCGAGTCCGGCGGGCTGCCCGCCGCGGTGGTCCGCGCCGTCGGCGGGTGCGACCTGCCGGCCCTGCACCGACTGGACCTGTGGCTCGGCCGGTCCGACTACGGCGGCGACGCGAGCGTCGAGGACCTGGCGGGTGTGCTCTCCGGCGCCGGCCTGCCCGCGCTGCGGCACCTCGCGCCGTGCAACGCGGAGATCGCCGACGCGGTCGCGACGGCCGTCGCCGCCGCGCCGGTCGTCCCCCGGCTGGAGACCCTCGACCTGTCGATGGGCACGCTGACCGACGAGGGCGCGGAGGCGCTGCTGGCCGGCCAGCCGCTCACCCACCTGGCGCGGCTCGACCTGCACCACCACTACCTCTCCGAGCAGATGGCCGCGTCGGTGGTCGCCGCGCTGCCCGGGGTGCGGGTCGACGTGTCCGACCCGCAGACCGCCGAGACCTACGGCGGCGCGCTGCACCGCTACACCGCCGTCGGGGAGTGAGCGGCCATGACCTTCGTCTCGCACGCCCGCGAGTTCGCCGGTCGGCCGGTGGTGGACGTCCCCGACGACGGGCCACTGCCCACGGTGGACGGCCCGGTGTCGTGGCGGTTCGGCCTCTGGCACTTCGACGGCGCCGCCGACGAGGGCCTCTCTGAGGAGTTCCGGGTCGCGTTCGACCGGTTCGTCGCGCAGGCCGGGCCGTCCGTGGAGTCCCTGGTCGTCGGCCCCTGGGGCTACGCCGCGTTCCACCCCGCCCCGATCGCGCAGCTCTGCGCGGCGGCACCTCGGCTGCCCGCCCTGCGGGCCCTGTTCCTCGGTGACATGACCAGCGAGGAGTGCGAGGTCTCCTGGATGAAGGTGGGCGACGTCAGCCCACTGCTGACGGCGTATCCGGCCCTGGAGGTGCTGCGCGTGCGCGGCGGCGAGGATCTCGCCTTCTCCCCCGTCCGGCACGACCGGCTGCGGGAACTGGCCGTGGAGACCGGCGGGCTGTCCGCGGCGTTCGTCGGCGCGGTGCTCGACTCCGAGCTGCCCGCCCTGACCGACCTGGAGCTGTGGCTCGGCACCGCCGACTACGGCGGCGACGCCCGGGTGGCCGACCTGGCCCCGCTGCTGGCCGGGAAACCGTTCCCCGCGCTGCGCCGGCTCGGGCTGCGCAACGCGGAGATCGCCGACGACCTCGCCGAGGCGCTGGCGTCGGCGCCGGTGACGGCCCGGCTGGAACGCCTCGACCTGTCCCTGGGCACGCTCGGCGACCGGGGCGCGGCGGCCCTGACCGGCGGGCGGTCGCTGACCCACCTGACCGAGCTGGACCTGCACCACCACTACCTGTCGGAGGAGATGGCCGCCGCGGTGGCCGCCGCCCTGCCGGGTGTCCGGGTCGACGTCTCCGACCCGCGGGAGCCCGACGAGTACGACGGCGAGAGCTACCGCTACACGGCGGTGTCGGAGTGACATGCGGCTGACCGTCGTCGGCAACCCCGGCAACCGTCGGGTCGACCTGTTCGCCCGGGCCGCGCTGGCCGCCGGCCTGCCCCGGCCGGCGGTGCTGCCCTGGGCCGACGTGCTCACCGGGGCCGCCCCGCCGGCGCCGGGCGCGCTGGTGCGGGTCGACTCGCCCGGGGAGGACCCGGAGGTGGACCGGCTGCTGCGCCGGGCCGCCGCCCCGGCGCGGCACGGCGAGCTGGTCGGCCTGGCCGACGCGTACGCGGGTCTGGTGGCCGGCCTGGGCCGGGTCGCCGCCGGCGGCGCGGAGCTGCTCAACGACCCGGCGGACGTGGCGGCCCTGTGCGACAAGCGGCGCTGCCACGCGCGGCTCTCCGCCGCCGGGGTGCCGGTGCCGGCCGCGCTGCCACCGGTGCGCGGGTGGGAGGCGCTGCGGGAGGCGATGGCGGCGGCCGGCTGGAGCCGCGTGTTCGTCAAGCCGGCGCACGGCTCGTCCGCCGCCGGGGTGGTCGCGCTGGCGGTCGCCGGGCACCGGGTGCAGGCGGTCACCACGGTCGAGGTCGCCCCCGACGGGCTGTTCAACTCGCTGCGGCCGCGCCGCTACACCGACGAGGCCGAGGTCGCCGCGATCGTCGACCGGCTCGCCCCCGACGGCCTGCACGTGGAGCGGTGGCTGCCCAAGGCGGGGCTCGGCGACCGGGTGGTCGACCTGCGGGTGGTGGTGGTCGCCGGGCGGCCCACCCACGCCGTGGTGCGGGCCGCCCGGGGGCCGCTGACCAACCTGCACCTGGGCAACGCGCGCGGCGATCTCGACGCGCTGCGGGCCGCCGCCGGGCCGGCGGGGTGGGCGGCGGCGATGGAGACCTGCGAGCGGGTCGCGGGGTGCTTCCCGCGCACCCTCCAGGTGGGGGTCGACCTGATGTTCCTCGTCGGCTGGCGGCGGCACGCGGTCGCCGAGGTCAACGCGTTCGGCGACCTGCTGCCCGGCGTGCTGGCCGACGGGCGGGACACCTACGCCGAGCAGGTACGCGCCCTCACCGACGGCCGGTGGGAACGCTGGCGGGCGGGGGCGACCAGGCGCGCCGGGCGGGAGGTGGCGGCGTGCGGAGCCTGATCGGCAGCCACGACCTGCTGCTGCTCACCCTCGACACGCTCCGCTACGACGTCGCCGCCGACCTGGCGGAGCGGGGGCGCACGCCGCACCTGGCGCGGGCCCTGCCCGGCGGCCGGTGGGAGCGCCGGCACTCCCCCGCCAGCTTCACCTACGCCGCGCACCACGCGTTCTTCGCCGGTTTCCTACCCACCCCGGTCAACCCGGGCCGGCACGAGCGGCTGTACGCGGCGGCGTTCCCCGGCAGCGAGACGTCCGGCGACGACACGTGGGTGTTCGACGCCCCCGACCTGCCCACGGCGCTCGCCGGCGTCGGCTACCACACGCTCTGCCTGGGCGGCGTCGGGTTCTTCAACCGGCGCAGCCCGCTCGGGGCGGTGCTGCCGGGCCTGTTCGCCGAGGCGCACTGGGAGCCGGAGTTCGGGGTCACCTCCCCCACCTGTGTGGACGCCCAGCTCGACCGGCTGGCCGAGGTGCTGCCGCGCGTGCCGGCGGAGCGGCCGCTGTTCACGTTCCTCAACGTCGCCGCCCTGCACCAGCCCAACCGGCACCACCTGCCCGGCGCGCGGGCCGACGACCTGGCCAGCCACGCCGCCGCCCTGGAATACGTGGACGGCCGGATCGACCGGCTCTTCGCCCTGCTCACCGGGCGGGGCCGGCCGGTGTTCGCGATCGTCTGCGCCGACCACGGCACCGCGTACGGCGAGGACGGCCACACCGGCCACCGGATCGGCCACGACGTGGTGTGGACGGTCCCGTACGCCCACTTCACCCTGCACCCGGGAGAATGGTGACCAGCACCGACACGGGCCTCGACGGCTCGCCGTACCAGCAGTACCTGTACGCGTACCCGCACAAGACGTCCTACCGGGCGCTGCGGCCCCGGCCGCTGCTGGCCGACGTGTGGCGCGCCGAGGCGCGCGAGGCGCTCTTCCTCTACGTCCACCTGCCGTTCTGCGAGATGCGCTGCGGGTTCTGCAACCTGTTCACCCGCGCCAACGCGCCCGCCGAGCAGGTGACGGCGTACCTGCGGCAGTTGCGCCGACAGGCCGGCCGGGTGGCCGACGCGCTGGGCGCGGACGCCGGCTACGCGCGCGCGGCGCTGGGCGGCGGCACCCCCACCTACCTCACCGCCGACGAGCTGACCGAGCTGTTCGCCGTCGCCACCGCGATGGGGGCGCGGCTGCCGGGCGTACCGCTGTCGGTGGAGACCTCGCCGGCGACCGCGACGCCGGAGCGGCTCGCGGTGCTCGCCGCGCACGGCACCACCCGGGTGAGCATCGGCGTGCAGAGCTTCCTCGACGCCGAGGCCCGCGCCGCCGGCCGCCCGCAGCGGCGCGCGGAGGTGGAGGCGGCCCTGGCCGCGATCCGCGACGCCCGGATTCCCGTGCTCAACGTCGACCTGATCTACGGCATCGACGGGCAGACCGCTGGCACCTGGCGGCAGAGCCTCGACGCGGCCCTGGCGTGGCGGCCCGAGGAGCTCTACCTCTACCCGCTCTACGTGCGCCCGCTGACCGGGCTCGGGCGGCGGGCGCACGCCCGCGCGGACTGGGACGCCCAACGGCTCGCCCTCTACGAGCAGGCGGTGGCGACGCTCGGCGCGGCCGGCTACCGGCAGGAGTCGATGCGGCAGTTCCGCCGGGCCGACGCGCCGGTGCCGGACGGGCCGGACTACTGCTGCCAGGACGACGGCATGGTGGGCCTGGGCTGCGGCGCCCGCTCCTACACCACGTCGCTGCACTACTCGTTCGACTACGCGGTCGGGGTGTCGCAGGTGCGGGCGGTGCTCGACGACTACCTGGCCCGTCCGGCGGACGACTTCCGGCACGCGGAGTTCGGGTTCGCCCTCGACGGCGCCGAGCAGCGCCGCCGGTGGCTGCTCAAGTCGCTGCTGCGCGCCGAGGGGGTCGACGCGGCGGCCTACCGGGCCCGCTTCGGCCGCCCGCCGGGCGAGGACTTCCCGGAGCTGGGCCGGCTGGTCGACCGGGGCTGGGCCACCGCCGGCGGGCTGCGGCTGACCCCGGCCGGGCTGGCCCGCTCCGACGCGATCGGCCCGTGGCTGACCTCGGCCCGCGTCCGCGACGCGATGACCGGGTACGTGCCGAGGTGAACCTCGCGATCCTCTACCGGGGCCCGCTGGCGAGCTGCAACTACGACTGCCCGTACTGCCCCTTCGCCAAGCGGCGCGACCCGCCCGAGCTGCTGCGCGCCGACCGGGCCGCCCTGGACCGCTTCGCCGGCTGGGTGGCGGCCACCACCGACGTACGGCTGTCGGTGCTGTTCACCCCGTGGGGCGAGGGGCTGACCCGCCGCTGGTACCGGGACGCGATGGTGTCGCTGTCGCACCTGCCGCACGTCGAGCGGGTGGTCATCCAGACCAACCTCGCCGCCCGGGTGGACTGGCTGGCCGAGGCCGACCCGCGCGCCGCCGCCCTGTGGACGACCTACCACCCCGGCCAGGTCGACCGGGACCGCTTCCTGCGCCGCTGCGCCCGGCTGACCGAGCTGGGCATCCGCTACTCGGTGGGGGTGGTGGGCCTGCCGGAGCACCTCGCCGAGGCGCGGGCGCTGCGGGACGCCCTGCCCGCCGAGGTCTACCTGTGGGTCAACGCCGCCGAGGGCCGACGCTACGACGCCGCCGAGGAGGCCACCTGGACGCGGCTGGATCCGCTCTTCGGCTACAGCGTCCGCCCGCACGTGTCGCTCGACCGGCCGTGCCACGCGGGAGAGACGGCCATCTCGGTGCTCGGCGACGGCACGGTGCGCCGCTGCCACTTCGTCGCCGAGCCGATCGGCAACCTGTACGACGGCTCGTGGCGCTCGGCCCTGCGCCCCCGCCCGTGCGTCAACGCGGTCTGCGACTGCCACATCGGGTACGTGCACCTCAAGCCGCTCGGCCTGCGCGACGTCTTCGCCGGCGGGCTGCTGGAGCGGATCCCGGCGGCCTGGCCGGCGGCGCAGACGGGAGAGGGGCGGTCCGGCACGGGCCGGGCCGCCCCTTCCAGCGGGTGACTCAGTGTGCGCCGGGTACGACGCCGGCCGCCTCCTCGCGGGCCCGCCGCTCGTCACCGCTGAGGGTGTGCAGCGGCTTCTCCCGGATGAACAGCACCACCACCAGGGCGAGCACCGCGAAGGGGGTGGCCACCAGGAACAGCTCGCCGGTGGCGGTCCCGTACACGTCCTGGATGATCTCGAGCACCGGCCCGGGCAGGGCCGACAGGTCGGGCACCTCGGTGGAGCCCTCCCCGCCCGTAGCGCCGCCGGCCAGCGGGCCGAGCTTCTCCGCGCTGAGCGTGGCCACCCGGTTGGCCAGCACCGCGCCGAGCGCGCTGACGCCGATCGTGCCGCCCATGCTGCGGAAGAAGGTCAGCACGGAGGTGGCGGCGCCCAGCTCGTGCGCAGGCACGTCGTTCTGCGCCGCGAGCACGAGGTTCTGCATGAGCATGCCGACGCCGATGCCGAGCACCGCCATGTAGACGCCGAGCAGCACGGCGCTCGTCTCGGCGTCGATGGTGGCCAGCAGCAGCATGCCGGCGACCATCACGGCGGCGCCGGCCACCAGGTAACGCTTCCAGCGGCCGTACTTGGTGATCAGCTGGCCGGCCACCGTCGACGAGACCAGCAGGCCCATGATCATCGGTAGGCTCATCAGACCCGCCACCGTCGGCGACTTGCCCAGCGAGAGCTGGAAGTACTGCGACAGGAAGACGGTGCCGCCGAACATCGCCACGCCGACCAGGATGCTGGCGACGGTGGTCAGCGAGACCGTCCGGTTGCGGAAGATGTCCAGCGGCACGATCGGCTCCTCGGCGCGGGACTCCACCCAGACGGCCAGCGCAAGCAGGAGGAGTCCGCCGACGACCATCAGCACCGTCCACCAGGAGGCCCAGGCGAACTTGTTGCCGGCCAGCGACGACCAGATCAGCACGGTGGAGACCCCGGAGGTGATGAGCAGCGCGCCGAGCCAGTCGATCTTCACCTTGCGGCGGGTCACCGGCAGGTGCAGGGTGCGCTGGAGCAGGAAGATCGAGAGCAGGGTGAACGGGACGCCGATCAGGAAGCACCAGCGCCAGCCGAGCCAGGAGGTGTCCACCAGCACGCCGCCGATCAGCGGGCCGGCGATGGTGCCGACGCCGAACACCGCGCCGAAGATGCCGGCGTACCGGCCCAGCTCGCGGGGCGGGATCATGGCCGCCATCACGATGGTGGCCAGGGCGGTCATGCCGCCGGCGCCGATGCCCTGCACGACGCGGCTGACCAGCAGCACCTCGACGTTCGGGGTCAGCCCGGCGATCAGCGAGCCGATCACGAACAGGCCCAGGGAGAGCTGGATCAGCAGCTTCTTGCTGTAGAGGTCGGCCATCTTGCCCCACAGCGGCACGGTCGCCGTCATGGCCAGCAGCTCGGTGGTGACGATCCAGGTGTAGACCGTCTGGGTGCCGTTCAGGTCGGCGATGATGCGCGGCAGCGCGTTCGCCACGACCGTGGAGGCGAGGATCGACACGAACATGCCGACCATCAGGCCGGAGAGCGCCTGGAGCACCTCTCGGCGGGACATGCGGCCGGCGCCGACCTCGGGGGTCTTGGCGGGCACGATGACGGACATTGACGCTTCCTCACGGGGTCACGGGCCTTGCCGGGGACCGATTCCCCGGAAGGAGATTGCAGGGTCAGGACGGGTCCGGTTGCGGCAGACCCGCGGCGAGCGCGGCGAACGCCTCGTCGACGAGGTCGGCCAGCTCCGGTTCGTCGGACCGGGTGGCCCACCGGGTCATCGCGACGCGCAGCGCCGCACCGGTCACGGCGGTGACCAGCGCCGGGTAGCCGTGGTCGGGCCCGACCCCGACCCGCGCCGCGACGACCTCGGTGATGGCCCGCTCGGCCTCGGCGTTGCCGGCGACCAGCCGGGGCAGCAACGCCGGATTGCGCGCCACCACCTCCATCCGCAGGCGCCACAGCTCGCGCTCGGTCCGCACCTCGTCGATCACCTCGTCGAGCGCGGTCCGCAGCGCGGTCAGCACCGGCACCTGCGGCGGCACGGCCGCCAGCCGCGCCACCAGCCGCACGGCGTCGCCCGCGTGATCGCCGACCAGCGCCTCGTCCTTGCAGGCGAAGTAGTTGAAGAACGTCCGCGGGGAGACCTCGGCCGCCTCGCTGATCTCCTCCACCGTCACCTGGGCCAGGCCGCGCTCGGCCACCAGGCGGAGGGCGGCCTCCGTCAACGCGGCCCGGGTGAGGCGCTTCTTGCGGTCGCGCCGGCCGGGAGCCGGTCCGGCCGCCTCGATGTGCACGCGGCGACGCTACAAGCGATCTTGCAGTTTCTGCAATAAATATCCGGCGAAGTGACGCGGGCCACTGCCTCGCCGGACGGCACACCGAAACCCGGGCCGGAAGACGGCCCGCCGGCGTCCGGGACGCGAAGCGGCCCGGCTCCGTTCGGGACGCCCGACGGCCCGCCGTCCGGAGAGCGGCCGGCGCCGCCCGGGAAGCCGGCCGGACGAGGCCGACCGGCGCCGCCCGGCGGCGGCCCCGGGCATCGGGCAACCTGCGAGAACACCGACGTGCGGCCGGTCACCAAAATCCAGTCATGACTGTCACTGAGCAAGGAGCCGCAGCCGTCGCGCCGCGGGCGACACCGACCGGGCGGGGACGCGTCGTGCTGCTCGCCACCGCCGCGGGTGTGCTGCTGTCGGTGCTGTGGTCCTACGAACTCGTCGACCACGTCATCGGCGACTCGGTGGCCAACGCGCTGCTCGGCCACGACGCCAAGGCGACCGCGATCGGCGGCACCCTGGCCGGCCTCGTCTTCGCCTTCGTGTCCGGGCTGGCCGGCACGTTCACCGCCTGCAACATCGCCATGGCGGCGTCGATCGGCCCGATGAGCCAGGCGGGAGCGGGCTCGGCGACGAGGACCGGGCTGCGCAGCCTGGTGCGGCCGGTGGCCTGGCTGACGGCCGGCATGGTCGCCGTCGCCGGGGTCTACGGCTTCGTCGGCGTGCTGGTCGGCGAAGGACTGCCCCAGTTGTCCACCGCGACCGTCGGCGGCCTCCCCGTACGCCTGGTCCAGTCCATGGTCGTCTTCGGGGTGATCGGGCTGGCCTTCGTCTACCTGGGCCTGGCCGCCCTGGGGGTGCTGCGGGACCCGTTCGCGAACCGCCCGACGGCCCGGGTGGTGGTGCTCGGCGCCCTCGTCGGCGGCTTCCTGATCGGCCGGCCGTACCCGCTGTTCAACAAGCTCTTCCACTGGGCGGTGGAGACCGGCAACCCGCTCTACGGGGCCGGCGCGTTCGTCCTCCAGTCCCTCGGCAACGTCGCGATCGTCACCGCGCTGTTCGCCCTGATCGTCGTGGTCACCCGGGGCCGGTTCGTGCGCTGGCTGGCGGCGAGCCCACAGCGGACCGCCGCGCTGACCGGCGGGATGCTGATCGCGCTGGGCGTGTTCATGGTCGTCTACTGGGACGTCCGGCTGCCGGCGATGTTCGACTACGGATGGTTCCCGACCATGCCGTACAACAGCAGGTGAGCGATGCCGCGCGGGCCGGCCGCCGCCGGACCCGCGGTGGCGGCCGGCCCGCGCCGCGTCCCGCTACCCGCGCGGGACGTAGGCCGGCAGCACCCCGCCGGCCAGCGCCTGCGCCACGGTCTGGGCGGTGGCGTCGCGCGTCGACAGCCGCCTCGGCCCGGCCGGCCAGGTGATCCCGAGTTCCGGGTCGAGGGGGTTGACGGTGCGTTCGGCCGCCGGGTCGTACGGCGACGAGCAGAGGTACACGACGGTCGCCGGCTCGGTCAGCGCGCAGAACGCGTGGCCGAGCCCGGCGTCGAGGTGGACGGCCCGCCGGTCGACGTCGTCGAGCCGCACCCCCTCCCACCGGCCGAAGGTCGGCGAGCCCACCCGCAGGTCCACCACGACGTCGAGCACGGCACCGGAGACGCAGGTGATGTACTTGTCCTGGCCGGGCGGCACGTCCACCAGGTGGATGCCGCGGATGACCCCCCGTCCCGAGACGGAGACGTTGGACTGCGCCACCGTGAACGGCCGTCCGACCGCCTCGGTGAAGCGGCCCGCCTGGTACCACTCCAGGAACATGCCCCGGTCGTCGTGGTGCTGCTCCGGGGTGACCAGCCACGAACCCTCGATCGTCAACGCCCGGATGTCCACCGTTGCCCTCCTCGCCCGTCGCGGAACCCCGCGGCCGGCCACGGTCGGCCGCCGGGCCAGCGAATCGGAAAACCCGCGCGGCGTCCACCGGCCACGCCGGGCCGCCTACCGTCCATTGTGGACGACGATGGCGGCGCGGAGGGAGCGATGACGCGCCGGGGGCGGCGATGAGCGCGCCGACGCCGAGGCTGCTCGTGACCGGCGCGGGCGGGCTGCTGGGACGCGAGCTGTGCGAGCTCCTCGCCGGCGCGGGGCAGCGGCACACCGCCCTCGACCGGGCCGGTCTCGACATCACCGACGCCGCCGCCGTCCGGCGCGCGGTGCCCGGCCACGACGTGGTCGTCAACGCCGCCGCCTGGACCGACGTCGACGGGGCCGAGTCGGACGAGGCCGGCGCCACGGCGGTGAACGGCACCGGCCCCGCCCACCTGGCCAGGGCCTGCGCGCGCAGCGGGGCGGCCCTGATCCACCTGTCCAGCGACTACGTCTTCTCCGGCGAGACCGAGGCGCCCTGGCCCGAGGACGCCCCGCCGGCGCCGCTGAACGCGTACGGCCGCAGCAAGCTCGCGGGCGAGCGGGCCGTGCGGGACCTGCTTCCCGGCGGCGGCTACGTCGTCCGCACCGGCTGGCTGTACGGCCGCCACGGCCACAACTTCGTCCGCGCCGTGCTGCGCCGGGCCGCCGAGACGGAGTTCGTGGACGTGGTGGACGACCAGCACGGCCAGCCCACCTGGGCGCGGGCGCTCGCCGCCCGCCTGGTGACGCTGGCCGGGCTGGCCGTCGCGGGCCGGGCGCCGGCCGGGATCTACCACGGCACCGCGGCCGGCCGGACCACCTGGTACGGCTTCGCCCGGGCGGTCTTCGCCCTGCACGGGCTCGACCCGGGCCGGGTGCGCCCGACGGAGAGCCGGGCGGTCGCCGCCCGGCCGGCCCGACGCCCACGGATCTCCGTCCTCGGGCACGACGGGTGGGCGCGCGCCGGGCTCGGCCCGCTGCCGCCGTGGCGGGCGATGATCGAGGCGGCCGTGGCCGAGGAGCGGAGCGCGGCCGTGGCCGTGGCCGAGGGGCGGAGCGCAGCCGTGGCCGTGGCCGAGGAGCGGAGCGCAGCCCCGGCCGTGGCCGAGGGGCGGAGCGCGGCCCCGGCCGGCGGCGCGGGCCGCGCGCGACGGAGGCCGGCATGACAGCGACGCGGATCCTCGTCACCGGCGGCGCCGGCTTCATCGGCTCGCACTACGTCCGGACCCTGCTGCGCCCCGCCGGGCCGCGCGGCGTCCGGATCACGGTGCTCGACAAGCTGACGTACGCGGGCAACCTCACCAACCTGCGCCCGGTCGCCGACCACCCCGGCTACCGTTTCGTCCGCGGCGACATCTGCGACAGCCTCCTGGTGGACCGGCTGGTGGCGGAGCACGACCAGGTCGTGCACTTCGCCGCCGAGTCCCACGTCGACCGGTCCATCGCCGACGGCGGCGACTTCGTCCGCACCAACGCGCTCGGCACCTACACGCTGCTGGAGGCGGTCCGGCGGCGGCACGGCGACCGCGCGGTCTTCGTGCACGTCTCGACGGACGAGGTGTACGGCTCGATCGAGCAGGGCACGTGGCCGGAGACCGACCCGGTCCTGCCGAGCTCCCCGTACGCCGCCGCGAAGGCCGCCAGCGACCTGCTCGCCCTCGCCTTCGTCCGTACCCACGGGCTGGACGTGCGGGTGACGCGGTGCGCCAACAACTACGGCCCGCACCAGCACCCGGAGAAGCTGGTGCCGCTGGCGATCACGAACCTGCTGGACGGCGGCGACGTCCCGCTCTACGGCGACGGGCTGCACGTGCGCGACTGGCTGCACGTCGACGACCACGTCCGGGCGCTGGAGCTGGTGCGGACGCGGGGTCGGGGCGGCGAGGTCTACAACATCGGCGGCGGCACGCAGCTGACCAACCGGGAGATGGCCAGGCGTCTGCTGGAGGCGTGCGGCGCCGCCCCGGACCGGATCCGCCACGTCGAGGACCGCAAGGGCCACGACCGGCGCTACGCGGTGGACTGGAGCAAGATCAGGCGCGAGCTCGGGTACGCGCCGCGCCGGAATCTCGGCGACGGGCTCGCCGAGACCGTCGCCTGGTACCGGGCGAACCGCTCCTGGTGGGAGCCGCTGAGACGCCGTCCGCTGTTGCGCAAGCTGGGAGACCGGCCGGAGCGGGCAGCGGGTTAGCCTGGCTGTCCTCGATCGACACCGGACGGGAGGTCCGCGATGGTGTCCGTCGCCTGTCACGGCGGGTTCGCGCCGGACGACGGGCGGGCCGCCGGAGCCGGCGTACCCGCCGAGGCGCCCGAGATCGACGCCCGGCACATGTCGTGGCGGACCGGGACCGACGCCGTGACGTCGCCGCACTCCACCGTGAACAGCTCGGCCAGCCCGGCCGACCCGGACGGTGGGCCGGAACCGCGGTGTCCCCCGCCCGCCCCGGCGACCGACACGGACCCCTGGTGGTGGTGGGGCGGCCCCCGGGACGCCGACGCCGGCGCGGACGTCGGCCCGGCCGACGTCGGATCGGGCGGCCCCGGGCTCATGCCGTAGCCGCGCGCGCCGCCCGGCGACCCGGGCAGCACTGAGCGCGACGGGCGAATTACACCAGTGTCACCATGGGCTCCCCGTACGACGTCGGATGTGATAGTTTTTGCCGAACTGAGAGGAGCCGTCCCGCACGGCCCCGCCAGCGACACTCCGGGATAGCACGCAGCTGCGACGAACGTGATGTCCACATGCGCCCATCGAGGAGACACCGTGCCGGTGCCCTGTCGGGACCGTGCTCTGCCTGGTTCCCCCCTGCCGACAGGCACCGCCGCGCGCGTCCGTACGACCGCCGCGACGATCTGATCCCTCCCGTTGAGATGACCTTCGGCGAGCTGAGTGGGCTTCCCCTGACCGCCCTGGTGACGCGGCCCGTCATCGAGCAGTTCCCCGAGCTGCGACCGGGCGTCGCGCGGTTCGACGCCCCCGCCGGCACGCTGGTGCACCACGCGGTGCACGACGTGCTGGCCCGATACCCCGGGCGCGCCGGGGCGCCGGGCGCGGACGTCGCCCACTCCCGGTCCCGCACGGTGCTCGACTGGGCGGCCGGCCGGTTCCGGGCACTGATCGGGGCGCCGGGCGGCGTCGTGTCGTTCGGCGCCGACATGACGAGCCTGACCGAGGGGTTCGTGCGGTCCGTCGCGCCGACCCTCCGCCCCGGCGACGAGGTGATGTGCACGGCTCTCGACCACGCCGCGAACGTGGACCCGTGGCGCGAGTCCGCCCGGCGGCAGGGCGCCGTCGTCCGGGTCGCGGACCTGTCGCCGGACGGCGAGCTGACCGTCGACGCGGTGACCGAGCAGCTCACCCCGCGTACCCGCTGGGTCGCGGTCACCGCCGGGTCCAACGTCCTGGGCAGCGCACCGGACATCCGGGCGATCTGCGCGGCGGCGCGGTCCACCGGCGCGCGGATCTTCGTCGACGGGGTGCAGGCGCCGGCGCACCGGTTCGTCGACGTCGCCGCGTGGGGCTGCGACGCCTTCGTCACCTCGGCCGACAAGTGGTACGGCCCCCGGTGCGGGCTGCTGTGGAACCGCGACCGACGGCTCGGGTCGACGGTCGCCCGGACCGCCGACCCGGCGGGCGCGGCGCCCGGGCCGGGGATCGAGGTGGTGCTCGCCGCGGGCGTGGCGGCCGAGGTGCTGCTGCACTGGGACCGGGCCGCCGTGTTCCGGCACGGCGAACGCCTCGCCAACCTGCTGGCACGCGGGCTGCGGATGATCGACGGGGTGCGCGTCCTCGGCCGCCCGGACGGCCGGTCCCCGATACCGATCGTCTCCTTCCAGGTCGCCGGCCGGTCCGCCGCCGACGTGGCGGCGATCCTCGCCGAGGAGGGGATCACCGTGGGGCACGGCACCTTCGGCGCGGAGCGGGCGCTGCGGGCCGTCTCCCCCGGCCTGCCCGACTCCCTGCGGGCCGGGGTGGCGCGCTACACCACCCGCGACGACGTGCGGGCGCTGCTCGGCAGCGTCGCGGCGATCGCCGCGCCCCGGTCCTGATCCCGCCCCCGTCGCGCGCCACGAGGCCGTGGCTGCCGGCGTCGTGCCGCTCTCGCAGCTTGCGGAGCCGTCCCGGACGAGCGCGCGAACGTCGTGCCGCTCTCGCAGCTTGCGGAGTCGTCCCGGACGGCCGCGCGGACGTCGTGCCGCTCTCGCAGCTTGCGGAGTCGTCCCGGACGGGCGCGCGGGCGTCGTGCCGCCCCGGCCGGCCGTGCCACGATCGGGCGGTCGGGCACGGCGCGGGGCCGGCCGGAACGGGGAGGCGCCGGTGGACGGGGCGGGGGCGTCGGCGGCACGGCCGTTGGTCCTCGACGGCGGGCTCGGCACCGAGTTGCAGCGCCACGGGCACTCCGTCACCGCTCCCTGGTGGACGGCGCGCTGCCTGCTGGACGCCGAGGGCCGCCGCCTCGTCTCCCGCATCCACGACGGTTACGTCGCGGCGGGGGCGGACGTGCTCACCGCCGACACGTTCCGCACCACCCTGCGGGCGGCGTACCGGGCCGGGGCGGACGACGCCACCGCGGCCCGTCTCGTCCGCACCGCCGTGACGCTGGCCCGCCGGGCCGCCGACGCGGCGGCGGCCGGCCGCCCGGTGCGCGTCGCCGCCTCCGTCGCCCCCGTCGAGGACTGCTACCGGCCCGACCTGGTGCCCGGCGCGGCGGCGCTGCGGCGCGAGCACGGCTGGCTGGCCGAGCAGCTCGCCCGCACCGGCGTCGACCTGGCGCTGGTCGAGACCATGAACACCGTCCGGGAGGCGGTCGCCGCGACCCGGGCGGTACGCGAGCACGGCCTGCCGGCCTGGGTGAGCTTCGTCTGCGCCGGCGACGCGCGCCTGCTGTCCGGCGAGGACCTCCTGGCCGCGGCCGACGCGGTGCGGGCGGCCGGTGCGACGGCGGTCCTGGTCAACTGCACCGATCCCGCCAGGACGGGGCGGGCGCTGCGGCGGCTCCGCGAGGCGGGCCCGGGCCTGCTCGGCGCCTACCCGAACGTGGAGGACCGCAGCGGCGTGCCGCCGGCCACCCCGGTGGACCGCTACCTGCCGCCCCGCCTGACGCCCGACGCCTTCGCCGGCCTCTGGGACGCGTGGCGCCCGCTCGGGCTCGGCCTCGTCGGCGGCTGCTGCGGCACCACCCCGGCGCACATCGCCGCGCTCCGGTCCCGCCTGTCGCCGCGCCCCGGCTGACGTGCCGGCTCAGGCGGGCCGGCGGGCGGCGGTCACGCCCAGCCCGGCCAGCTCGGCCGTCACCCGCTCGCGCAGCACCTCGCGCTCCGCCGGGGACAGCAGCGCGGCGTCGACGCCGATCAGCGTCATGGCGGCGAGCTCGGCGACGGTGAAGCCGTGCCACTCGACGGCGAAGCGGTGCTCGGCGAGCAGGTCGGTGTGGAACATGCTGGGGTCGTCGGTGTTCAGGGTCAACCGCACCCCGGCGTCCCACAGCCGGCGCAGCGGGTGCGCCCCCGGCTCGCGGACCACGCCGGTACGCAGGTTACTGACGGGGCAGACGTCGAGGACCACGCCCCGGTCCCGGAGCACGGCCACCAGGTCCGGGTCCTCGACCGCCCGGATGCCGTGCCCGATGCGCGGCGGGTGGTACGACAGGCAGTCCCAGACGCCCTCGGGCCCCACCGCCTCGCCCGCGTGCGGCACGAAGGGCATGCCCCGGGCCGCCGCCCACCGGACGGCCTCGGCGAACAGCGACGCCGGACGCCCCGGCTCGAACCCGCCGAGCCCGAGCGCCACCACGCCCCGGCCGGCGCCGGCCACCGCCCACTCGGCGATGCGCTGGCACTCCTCCGGGGGGCCGCCCCGGACGTGGTCGACGATGAAGCGCATCGTGACGCCGGTGCGGCGCCGGGCCTGCTCGGCGCCGCGGGCCACGGCGTCCAGCTGCTCGTCGAACGGGATGCCCGCGCCCCGCCAGTGCGTACCGGGGCTGAACGTCACCTCCAGGTGGCGGACGTTCTGCCGGTGGGCCTCGTCCCCGAGTTCCTCGGTGATCAGTTCGAGGTCGACCGGGTCGCGCAGCGCGGCGCAGCACTGTTCGTACAGTTCTGTGAAGTGCCGGAAGTCGCGGAACCGGAACAGCTCCGTCACCGCCGCCTCGTCGAGCCGGCCGAGGTCGAGGCCGTGCCGGCGGGCGACGCGCAGCAGGGTCCCGGGGCGCACCGACCCCTCGAGATGCACGTGCAACTCGACCTTGGGCAGGCGGGCGAGGAGGTCGGCGAGATCCGGCCCGGCCGGTGCGGCGGTCGTCACCGGGCCGATTCTAGGCACGTCGGGGATGGACAAATTGCCACGTATCGACGCCGCCGGAAATTCCCGAGGCAGCAGGGCAATCTGGAAGAGGCGGTCATGTACTATGTCTAAGTAAAGAGGCGTGGCCGAGTCCGCGCTGCGGCATCGAGGAGCGCCGTGAAAGAGCAACGGGACCGTCGGACATACGGCCAGCAATGCGGGCTGGCCTTCGCACTGGACGTGGTGGGTGAACGGTGGACGCTGCTCATCATCCGTGAGCTGCTGGTCCGGCCGCGTCGCTACCGGGACCTGCTGGACGCCCTGCCGGGCATCGGCACCAACCTGCTGGCCGACCGGCTGGCCTTCCTCACCGAGGCCGGCATCATCCAACCGCTCGACGCCGAGCGACGCACCGCCGGCTACGCGCTCACCGAGCTGGGCGAGAAGCTGCGGGAGCCGGTCCTGGTGCTGGCCCGGTTCGGGCTGACCCTGCTCACCGAGCAGCCCGCCCGCACGGGCGCCTCGGTCGTCCGGGCCTCCTGGGCCGTCCTTGCGATCGAGTCCATGGTCGACCCGGCCAGGGCCCTCGCCGACGAGATCTACGAGTTCGACATCGAGGGCGAGGTGTTCCACGTCCGCGTGGCCGACGGCGAGGCCCGCACGGTGCAGGGCACGGCCGGCGCCGACGCGACGCTGCGGGTCGCGACGGACGCCCGGACCTTCTTCGACCTCGGCAGCGGCGCGATCGAGCCGGTCGAGGCCGTGGTCAGCGGAGCGGTCTCCGTCACCGGGCCGCCGGCGGCGCTGCCCCGCTGCCTCTACCTGCTCGGGCTGGGCGGCCGACCGGCCGGCGAGCGGGCGCTCTCGGCGGCGGGCGGCGGGCGGCGCTGACGCTCGCCGCCGGCGGCCGGCACCCCGGCCTGCGCGGGGGCGGGCAGCCCACCGCCCAGCGGGCCCCCGTCGCGCGGGCCGGGAAACCCGCCGCCCAGCGCGGTCAGCGGCTCGGCGACGGCGACCTGGAAGCCGATCCGGCCCCGCAGGGCGTGCCGGCTGCTGATCGCCATCAGCAGGTCGGCCAGCGACTCGAGAGCCGGCGCGCGGTCGATGCCGCCGACGTCCAGCGGAGCGAACCCGAGCCGGCGCACCAGCGCGCTCGCCTCCGCCTTCGCACCCGGATGGTCGCCGGCCAGCGGCACGGTGACGGGGCGTCCGTCGACGACGGGGTCGCCGAGCATGCCGGCCGGCACGGTGTTGAATGCCTTGACGAGGCGCCACCGCGGTAAAAGTTCCGCTAGTAACCGGCCGCCGGATCCGGCGGGTGCGGGCAGTCCGGAGGCTGCCGCCGGGGGGTTTGTCGCATCGATGACCGTGCGGCCTCGGCCGTCGTCGAGCCGGCCGGCCAGGGCCATCTCCACGGCGGCGGCGAACGGCAGCATCAGCACGAGCAGATCGGCGCCGGCGACGACCGCACGGGTCGGGACCGGCCGGATCCCGGGATGCGGGGCGAGGGTGCCGGGCAGCCGCGCGGGGTCGCCGCGACCGGCGATCAGGACCGGGCGCCCGTGCGCCGCAAGCGCCCTGGCCAGGGCGGATCCCATTCTGCCGCGGCCGATGATACCGACGGTCATGGGCGGGTCCGCGTGGCGAGGTGGGGGTACGAACCGTGGGGTACGAGCGTCCGCATCTCTCCGCTCCGGGTCGTGGTCGAGAGCTGCCCGGCCTGCGCCGGACCCGACCGATCGGGGTGCCGCCGGCGACCGCGCCAGTCTCCGGTACCGCTCTTGACGGTCTCTTGACGCCGGGATGAACCCGGCGCGACTACCCACGGCGACAGCTCCGCCTCTTTGTGTATGGAAGTTCTTCACTTAAAGTGGAGGAGCACTGAGCACAGCGCCACGACAGCTGGGGGACGTGTGAGCCGGACCGAGATCGAACCCCGAATTCAGATCCTCGGTCCCGTCCGAGCGACGATTCGCGGCAGGGAGGTCGACCTCGGCCCTCCGAAGCAGCGGGCGGTCCTCGCCCTACTGGCCCTGCGGGCCGGACGACATGTGCCGCTGGACGATCTGATCGCCGCGCTCTGGGCGGGACAGCCACCGACGCGGGCCGCCAACCTCGTACACACCTACGTCGCGCGGCTGCGCCACGCGGTGGAGCCCGACACGCCCCGGCGCCAGCGCACCAACGTCATCGTGTCGGTCCCGGGCGGCTACCGGCTGACCGTCGCCGACGACCAGCTCGACCTGCACGTGTTCCGCGCCGGCGTCCGGAAGGCGTCGGCGCTGCGCGAGAGCGGCGAGCTGGAGAGCGCCTTCGCCCGGTACGGCGAGAGCATCGACCAGTGGCAGGATCCCCAGGTCGGCGACCTGTCCCTGCTGCTGGCCGAGCAGGACGACATCGGTCCGCTGCGGCAGGAGTTCCTGGCCGCCGCGCTCGACTACGTCGCGCTCGGGCTGGAGCTGCGCCGGCCGGACGCGGTGCTGCCGCTGGCCGAGCGGCTGGCCCAGGCGGAGCCGCTCAACGAGCGGGTGCAGGCGCGCGTGCTCCAGGCGCTCACCCACATCGGCCAGCGCGCGTGGGCCATCGAGCGGTACGCCGACGTGCGCACCCGGCTCAAGCTCGACCTGGGTGTCGACCCGGGCCCCGAGCTGATGGCGGCGTACCGCGAGGTGCTCGACGCCCGGCCGGGGATCCACCAGCCGCCGTGGCGGGGGCCTGCGCCGGTGGTCGACGAGCTGATCGGCCGCGCCGGCGACCTCGCGGCGGTCTGCGACCTGCTGCGGGAGTACCGCCTGGTGAGCCTGACCGGCGCGGCCGGCGTCGGCAAGACCGCCCTCGGTCTGGCGGCGGCCGACGAGCTCCGGGAGCGGTTCGCCGACGGCGTGGCGGTGGCCGACCTGGCGACCGTCCGCACCGGGCCGGACCTGACGCGGGCGGTCGAGGTGGCCGTCGACGAGCCGCCGGTCCGGGGCGCCGGCCGCGCCGATGCGCTGGTGCACCGGCTGCACGACCGGAAGCTCCTGCTCGTGCTCGACAACGCCGAGCTGGTCACCGACGAGGCCGCCGACCTGGTGGACGACGTCCTGCGCAACTGTCCCCAGATCACCGTCCTGTTGACCTCGCGGGAGCTGCTCGGGCTGCCCTACGAGGCGGTGTACCCGGTGCGGCCGCTCGACGTGGACGCGGAGCCGGCCCACCTGGCCGCGCAGCCCGCCCTGCAGCTGTTCGCCCGGCGGGCGGCCCAGGTCAGGCCCGGGTTTCGGCTCACCGAGTCCAACGTCGAGGCGGTGGCGTCGGTGTGCCGGGCCCTCGACGGGCTGCCGCTGGCCATCGAGCTCGCGGCGGCCTGCCTGCGTACGCAGCGGCTGGAGGCGCTGGTGGACGGGGTGGGGGACCCGCTGCGCCGGATCCAGCCGCCCCGCCGGGGCGTGCCCAGCCACCACCGCTCGCTGCACGCCGCCGTGCACCGCAGCATCGAGCTGCTGGATCCGGCCGAGCAGCGCTGCTTCACCGCGCTCGGCGCGATGCCGGCCGCGTTCTGCCTGGAGGCCGCGGCCGTCGCCGACAAGGCGATCGCCGGCGAGCCGCGTACGGTGCAGATGCTGCTGGAGCGGCTGGTGGACAAGTCGGTCCTGGAGGTGCGGCACAGCCCGTCGGGCCGGCGTTACCGGATGCTCGGCACCGTGCACGCCCTGGCCCGGCAGCTCCTGCGCGAGCACGGCGTGGACGGCGAGCCGCCGTCGGTCGGGTGCACCTGCGGTTGCCACACGGGTCGCTGAGGGACGGGACAACCGTCAATTCTTGCTATATGATTCTCTAGTAGATTTGCCCGGTCGACGAGCGGGAGATCCCACATGGACCAGCGCCACCTGCTCATGCACCAGGCGATGCTCGGCGACCGGCGACGCATCGAGTCCTACGACCGGGCGCTGGCCACGGTCGTCCACGAGGACACGGTCGTCGCCGACGTCGGCGCCGGCACCCTGGCGCTCACCGCGCTGGCGCTGCGCCACGGCGCCGCCCACGTCTACGCCGTCGAGGCCGACCCGCAGGTCGCCGCCGTCGCCGACCGGATCATCAAGGCCAACGACTGGGACGACCGGGTGACCCTCGTCGTCGGGGACGCCCGCCTCGCCCGCCTGCCCCGGCAGGTCGACGTGACCGTCTGCGAGCTGATGGGCAACCTCGGGCCCGAGGAGGACATGGCCCGCATCCTGCGCGCGTTCAACCGACGCAACCTGCGGCCCGGCGGGACGGTCGTGCCGGAACGGGTGGTCACCCGGCTCGCCGCCGTGCAGTTCGACGACGAGGGCTGGGGCATCTGGAACGACGACTTCCTCGGCATGCGGCTGGACGTGGTGCAGGAGCTGGTCGAGCCGTCGGCGCACCTGCACTTCCTCAGCCGGGAACCGGTCCTGCTCGGCGAGCCGGCCGTCCTGGTGGACACCGGTCGCGGCGACACCGGCCTGCGGACGGCCAGGCCGCTGACCCTGCCGCTGGACCGGGACGGCACGCTGCACGCCGTCCTCGGCTACTTCGCCGCGACCCTCGCGCCAGGCGTGGAGCTGTCCAACATGCCCTCCTACCTGGGCTGCAACTGGGCGGTCTTCGTCTGGCCGCTGCGGCACACACGGGTCGCCGCCGGCGACACCGTGCACGTGCGCCCCCGGCGTCCGGAGGGTCCCGCCGCGCGGGACGTGACCCGGTGGCGCCTCGACTGTCACCTCGACCGGGCGGACAAGCGATGATCATCTACACCGCGGCGTCGGTGCACGACCTCTCCGTCGACGCCGACCAGCTCGCCGGCCTCACCTGGTCCGGACACGCGCTCTGGTACGCCGACCAGGGCCGCGGGCAGGCCACCTGCCTCGACCCGCGCACCGGTGCCCCCGGGCAGACCCTGCCCTGCCCCGGGCTCACGGCCGGCCTGACCACGCTCGGCGGGCACCTGCTCTACGCCGCCGAGGGCGCGCTGCGGCTGTGCGACGCGCAGAGCGGCGACATCCTCCGGGACGTGCCGAGCCCCCGACCGGGCGTGCCCATCTGCGGCATGGAGGCGGGCAAGGACGGCATCTGGCTGGGCTGGCCCGACGCGCTGGAGCTGCGACACGCCTCGGACCTACGGCTCCTGGCCACCGTTCCCGCGCCGCTGGGGATCACCGGGGTGACCGTGACCGACCGGTACGTCGCCCACACCGACCGGCTCGGCGAGGCGATCACCGTCTTCGACCTCCGGGCCGGGCGGAACGTGCTCCAGATCCATGTCGACGGCCGGCCCACCAGCCTGACCTGGGACGGTCTGCGCCTGTGGTACGCCGACGCCGCCAACCTGCGCCTGCGGGCGCTGGACGTGCCGGGGCTCTCCGCGACAACCGCCTGACCCGGCCTGCTGACCCCCTCGGCAGAAAGGCGCACGATGGTTCCGTCCAAGTTCATCCTCGCCCTCTCCCCCCTCGGCTCGGCGGCCCTGCGCGCCGCCCCGCCCTCCGGATCCCGCCGCCCCCCGCTCGCCACCGGCGGGGCGGGGCTGGGCGCACGGGCGGTCGTCATCGGCTCGGTGGCGACCGCCTCCCTCGCGGCGGGGCTCGCCGCGGCCGCCACCACGGCGCTGCGGCACGGCCGGGCGGCGGGCCGGCGCCGCTTCGCCCGGGAGGTCGCACGGACGGTCGCCCGGCTCGGCCCGACGTTCATCAAGGCGGCGCAGGTCCTCGGCACCCGCCGCGACGTCGTGCCCGCGCTGCTCTGCGACGAGCTGTCGATGCTGCAGGACGACGTGCCGCCCATGAACGCCGCGCAGAGCCGGGCCGCGCTGCGCGAGGTGTACGGCGACCAACTGCACACCGTGTTCGCCTCCGTCGAGGAGACGCCGGTGGCCAGCGGCAGCATCGCCTGCGTCTACCGGGCGACCCTGACCGACGGCGCGACGGTCGCGGTGAAGCTGCGGCGGCCCGGCATCGGCCCCCAGATGACCGCCGACCTCGGCCTGCTGCGCCGGGGCGCCGCGCTGGTCGCCAGGCTGCCGATGTTCCGCGGCGTGCCGGTCCGCGAGGTGGTGGACAACCTCTGCGAGTCGGTGCTGGGCCAGCTCGACCTGGGCCGGGAGGGGAGCGACCTGGACCGGCTGCGGGAGGACCTGGGCTCCATCCCCCGCGTGCGGGTGCCCCGGGTGCACGCCTCGGCGAGCCGGCCGGCCGCCATCGTCATGGACTTCATCCCCGACCTGGCCGTCGACACCGGCGCCCGGTGCCCCCGCGCCATGCGCCGGACGTTCGCGGCGTCGACCCTGACCGTGGTCTACCAGATGCTGTTCATCAACGGCTTCGTCCACTGCGACCTGCACCCCGGCAACCTCTACTTCACCCGCGGCGGGCAGGTGGTGGTGCTGGACGCGGGCTTCAGCGTCCAACTGTCGGACAAGATGCGCGAGCTCTTCGCGGACTTCTTCCTCAACATGTCGATCGGTCGGGGCGACCGCTGCGCCGGCATCGTGCTGGAGAGCGCCCTCGCCGTGGCGGACGACGCGAACGTGCCCGCCTTCACCGAGGGCGTGCAGGACCTGGTGGCCCGCAGCTACCGGCTGCCCGCCAAGGAGTTCAGCCTCATCGCCTTCGCGGGCGAGTTGTTCGACCTGCAGCGTCGCCACGGGGTGGCCGCGTCTCCGGAGCTGGTGTTCCCGCTGCTGTCGCTGCTCGTGGTGGAGGGCACGGTGCGTTCGCTGGATCCCGACATCGACTTCCAGGAGACGGCGAAGCCGGTGCTCAACCGGGCGCTGTTCGGCATCCGCTGAGCGCGGACGGCCCGACGTCGAGGCCGGGCGCGGGCCGGTTCCGGATCCGCGGGCCCGAGGTCGCCGGCGGGCCGGTTCGCGGTCCCGAACCCGAGGACGCCGGCGGGCTCGGCCCGGTGGTGCCCGGCCCGCCGGCGACCCTTCAGTAGCCGACCGCGAAGTGGCGCTCCGCGCCCGGGTTCTCCAGCTCGTCGACGACGGCGACGGCGAGGTCCTCCGCCGAGATCCGCGACGAGCCGTCCGCCGCCACGACGAGCGAGGTGGTGTCCCGCCGGTACGTGCCGGTGCGGGTGCCGGGCTCCAGCAGCGCGGGCGGGCTCACGTAGACCCAGTCGGCGGGGTGGGCCCGGCAGGCGTCCAACTGCGCGATGCTGGCGGCGGCGATGGCGCGTACGAACGGGGGCACGTACCGGGGGTCGTCGAACACGAGCCCGCCGGACGGGCCTCGCAGGGGCGCGGAACCGCCGATCAGCAGGGCGCGGGTTCCGGCCGAGGCGGCGGCGTCGAGCAGCGCCGTGGTGGTCGCGGTGACGGTGTCCTCCGCGCCCGGGGCGGGGCGGGTGGCGCCCACGATCGCGTCGGCGCCGGCGAACAGGCTGGTCATGTGCTCGACGTCCGTGGCGTCGCCGGGCACGACGGTCGCCTCCTTCGGCAGGGTGTCCGGTCGTGGGCCGCGAAGGACGGCGGTGACGTGGTGACCTCGGCCGAGGGCCTCGGTGACGACGCGGGAGCCCGCCATACCGGCGGCGCCGACGACGGTGATCTTCATCGGGTGGTGGTCCTTTCCTGGTGGGACTTCGGGGTGACCTGGCTCGCGAGGATCGCCGCGAGGGCGAGGGCGAAGCCGAGCAGCTGGAGCGGGCCGAGCACCTGGCCGAGCAGTACGGCACCCAGCACCGCGGCGACCATCGGCGACAGCAGGGTGAGGACGGCGACGGAGGTGACCGGCAGCGTGGTGATGCCGCGGAACCAGAGGATGTAGGCGATCAGGCCGCCGGGCAGGCCGAGCCAGAGGTAGCCGAGCACGGCGCTCGCGTCGGTGGCCGGCGGCGCGCCCTCGAGGAGGAACGTCACCGGCACCAGGAACAGGCCCCCCGCGGCGAGCTGCCAGCCCGCGAACGCCGTCGGGCCGACACCGTCGGGGCGGCCCCAACGCTTCGTGAGCGTCACGCCGAGCGCCATCGCGCCGGCCCCGCCGAGACCCGCCAGGACCCCGACCACGTCGAACCCGGCGTCGGGGCCGAGGACCACGAGCCCGACGCCCACCGCGCCCACGACCCCCCAGGCGAGGCTCCAGGCCGACGGGCTCTGGCGCAGCACCGGTGCGGCGAGCAGGGCCACGACCAGGGGCTGCGCCGCGGCCAGGGTGGCGGCCACCCCGCCGGGCAGCCGTTCCGCGGCGACGAAGAGCAGCGGCAGGAACACGCCGATGTTGAGCAGGCCGAGCGCCGCCGCCTTCGGCCACCAGGCGCCACGCGGCAGCGTACGGGTGATCGCCAGCGCGACCAGGCCGGCGGGCAGCGCGCGTACGAGCCCCGCGAACAGCGGGTGGCCCGGGGGCAGGAGTTCGGTGGTGACCACGTACGTCGTGCCCCACACCACGGGCGCGAACGCCGTCGTGGCGGTGCCCGTGAGGCGGGCCGGGAGCGGTGATGTTCCCAGGTTCTTCACGGGATCCAGCGTCGCCGCACGTGATCAATGAGTCCAACACATGTTCGTCACCTGATCCATCGTGAGTCACGATGGATCGATGGAGCTTCAGCAGATGCGGTACGTCGTCGCCGTCGCGGAGACGAACAGCTTCACCCGGGCCGCCGAGCGGTGCCTCGTCGTCCAGTCCGCCCTCAGCCACCAGATCGCCCGCCTGGAGCGGGAACTCGGCGCCCGGCTCTTCGACCGGACGAGCCGCCGGGTGCGGTTGACCCCGGCGGGCGCGGCGTTCCTCCCGGCGGCCCGGCAGTGCCTCGACGCCGCTGAACGCGCCGCCGCGGAGGTGGCCTCGGCCGTCGGCGAGATCCGCGGGCGACTCACCGTCGGCGTGATCCCGACCGTCGCGGCGGTCGACATCCCGGCGGCCCTGCACGCCTTCCACCGGCGGCATCCGCATGTCCGCGTCGGCCTGCGGGTCGGCGCGAGCGAGCAGCTGGTCGAGCAGGTCAGGGAGGGCGGGATCGAGATGGCCTTCCTCGGCCTGCCCGTGACGGCCCGGCCCGAGGGGGTCAGCGCCCGCCGGTTGGCCCACGACCGGCTGGTCGCCGTCGTCGCGCCCGACCATCCGCTCGCCGGGGAGGCCGAGGTCGACCTCGCCCGGCTCGCCGCCGAGGCGTTCGTGGACCTGCCCGCGGGGACGGCCGGACGCGCCCAGTCCGACCAGGCCTTCGCCGCCGCCGGCGTCCGCCGCGAGGTCGCCTTCGAGGTGACCACCGTCGACGTCATGATGATCCGGATCGTCCGGCAGAACCTCGCCGTCGCCCTGCTTCCGTCGAACTACGCGCCGCACCTCGCGGGCGTGGTCACGGTGCCGGTGCGCGACGCCCCCGTCCGGGTGGAGCACCTCGTCTGGAACCGCTTCACCCTCACCCCGGCAGCGACGGCGTTCCTCGCCGAACTGGACCTCCCTGCGGTCCCCGAGGCGGACGGGCCGTGACCATCGCGCCCGCGCCACCGCCGGTCGCGGCAACGGCCCGAGCACGCGCCGCAGGCCGCACGCGGCCACGACCCGAGCACACGCGAGCCGCACCCGGCCACGGCCCGAGCACGCGCCGCAGGCCGGTCGCGTCCGCGACCGGCCCGCCACGCCGTCGGGCCGGTCAGCCCGCCGGGGCCGCCCCTACCAACGGGCCGCCCCGGCGGCCACGGCGTCCGCCCGCGCCCGGGGCCAGTCCGCCACGATCAGCGGTACGAGCCGCAGCTCCGCGGTGGCCGACCGGTCGAAGCGACGCCACAGCGCCAGCGCCGTGCCCGGATCCATGGCTCGCAGCGCCTCCCGGGCCACCTCGGCCGGGTCGCCGGAGCGGCCGCCGGAGGGCCACATCCGGTGCAGCAGGTCGCGGCCGGCGTCGCCGGCCCAGGCCGGCACCCACTCGTGCAGCACGAGGTCGACGCCCGGCTCCCCGGAGGCGGCCAGCGGGACGGGCACGAGGGTGATGCCGTACCGCGCCGACACCGCGACGAGCGCGGCGGCCACCGCGCCCGCCCGGGAGCCCGCCGGGACGCCCAGGGTCAGCCGGGTCCCCTCCGCGAGCCCGGCGTCGGCGAGGAGGCGTCTGGCCCGCTCCGGGTCGCCGGTGTCGGGCGTGCCGTCGGCGTCGCGTTCGGACGCCGGGTGTCCCGGCTGCAGGACGCCGTGCTGGGTGGCGGCGCCGTCGGCCCCGGCATCGCACGCCGCCTCGGCGAGCGCCGCGCGGTCCAGCGCCCAGGACAGCGCGTGCCGGACGGCGAAGGTCTCGGCCGCCCCGCCGGCGCCGGCCGAGAGGTAGTAGCTGCACCCGGTGGCCGCGAACCGGGCCGGTGGCGGCGGCACCGACCAGGACAGCACCCCGAAGCCCGCCGCCGGGTCGGTCGGCTGGCCGTCCGCCGCCGCGACGACCTCGATGCGTCGTGCGGTGCGGCGGCGTACGGGGTCGGTGCCCGGATCCCACCGGGGGTTGGGCTCCAGGACGAGGTCACCGCCCGGGGACAGCCGCTTGGCGATGCGGTACGGCCCGGCGGAGGGCGTGCAGCGGTACAGCTCCGGGCTCTCGGGCACGTAGTAGTCGTACTCCCGGGGTGCCGCCGCGGTGTATCCCGTGGCGAGCAGGTCGGCGAGGTCGTTGGCCGGCGCGGTGAGGCCCAGGACGACGGTGTCCCCCTCGGCGCGCAGCCCCGGGATCCGGGTGCTCTGCTGGAACTGGGCGAACGCGGGGGCGTGCGCCTCCCAGTGCCCGAGCGCCTCGTCGTACGCCCGGTAGTAGTCCGCCATGCCCTCGATGATTTCGCCGAGGTACGGGCGCATCGACCGGGCGAGGGGGTGGGCGGTGCGCTTGAGGCCGCGGACGACGTCGGCGGCGGTCAGCTCGCGGGCGGCCTGGGCGTCCCACCGGATGCCGCCGCGCAGCCGGACGCGCCAGGTGCGCCCGTCGGCGCTGATGCCCCCGTTGCCGACGGTGGGCAGTTCGACGGCCGCGTCCGCCACCGGCCGGGCCGACGGGTCGGTGGTGGTGGGGATCGCGAAGAGCTGCCGGGTGAGCAGGCGGAGGATTTGCCCGGTGCCGACGTGTTCCGGAGCCGGCTCGTCGGGCAGCCCACCGTCCACCGGGCCCACGAAGCGGAGCGTCTGCGCCCCCGTCGGCGTGTCGGTGACGGCCTCGTGTTCGCGTACGCCGGTCATGCCGTCACCGCCCCGGCCTCGGGGAGCGGCCCGGCCGCCGGCTTGTCGGCGCCGCGGAACACGAGCTTGGACTTGTCGGTGTTGTTGGGGTCGCCTTCGCAGTCGACGACGACGATCTGGCCGGGGGTCAGTTCGTTGAACAGGATCCGCTCGGACAGGTTGTCCTCGATGTCACGCTGGATCGTGCGACGCAGCGGACGGGCACCGAGGACCGGGTCGAAGCCCTTCGTCGCCAGGTACTTCTTGGCGTTGTCGGTCAACTCCAGACCCATGTCCTTGTTCCG
>NZ_JBSGDY010000064.1:0-30741 GCF_053602615.1 Micromonospora sp. NPDC004336 | reverse complement strand
GCCCCTAACCCCCCCCCCCGCGCCGCGTGGGGGGGGGGCGGCGGCGCCCCGGCCCCGGGGGGGGCCCCGGCCCGGCCCGTCACCCGCCGCGCGGGGTCAGCTGTTCAGACGCCAGATGGTGAAGTTCAGGACGGCGGCGAAGGTGACCCACGCCCAGTAGGGCAGCATCAGCAGCGTCGCCGGGCGGGACACCTCCCGGAAGAGGGCGACCGTCACGCCGATCGCCAACCACATCACCAGGATCTCGGCGAACGCCAGGCCGTACTGGCCCGCGCCGAAGAAGAGCGGCGTCCAGACCGCGTTGAGCACCAGTTGCGCGACCCACGCCCAGAGGGCCGGGCCGAAGCCGACGCGCCGCCAGACCAGCCAGCCGGCCACCGCGATCATCGCGTAGAGCACGGTCCAGACCGGCCCGAAGAGCCAGGACGGCGGCGCCCAGGAGGGCTGTTCGAGGTTGGCGTACTCCGCCGTGGTGCCCCGGACGCCCAGCCCACCGACGGCGGCGGCGACGAAGACCGCCGCCGCGAAGCCGAGCAGCGCCCACCACTGCCGCGTTCCGCGCACCCGCCCGACGCTCCGAGACGTCTCCACGGTCGAGATATCTCCCGTCCGGCGGCAGGTAAACCCGTCCCCGCCCCCGGAAAAGCGCGAAACGCCGGGGTCGTCGCGTCCGGAGGCTCCTGTCGGGAGGACGGAGTTCCGGCCACGACGACCCCGGCGGGTCATCGGGGCGGCGGCGTCGAGCCGCCACGTCAACTGAAGATGCTCACACCACCCGGCCCGACCAGCAGGCCCACCACGATGAGGACGATGCCCCACAGGATCTGCCGGCGGAACAGCGCGAGGATGCCGGCGACCACGAGTACGACTGCGAGAATCCAGAGAATCAGCTCCATGGTTGCTGAGTACCCGAGCCACCGACCCGGGAAACCTCCGGTTGATCGAGGTGGTCGCCCAGGTGGAACACGCTGTAGGCCTGCTTGATCACGGGGTGGGCGACGTTGCGGACGCGTACCCCGCCGGGGGTGGTGCCCCGTTCGGTGCCGGCGTGCGCGTGCCCGTGCAGCGCCAGCGCGGTCGGCGCCGAGTCGATCGCCTGCCCGAGCTGGTACGACCCCAGGAACGGATAGATCTCCAGCGGCTCGCCGGCGAGCGTGTCCGGCACCGGGGAGTAGTGGGTGAGCGCCACCAGCACGTCGCAGTCCAGGCTGTGCAGGGCCGCGGCCAGCGCGTCCGCGCTCTCGGTGGTGGTCCGGACGAACGCCTTCATCTCCGGCTCGCCGAAGTCGCTGGCGCAGCGCCCGGCGAAGCCGCCGCCGAACCCCTTGACCCCGGCGACGCCCAGCCGGCCGCCGGCGCAATCCAGCACGACGCCGTCGCCCTCCAGCACCCTGATCCCGGCGTCCTCGAGCACCTTGACCACCTGCGGCACCTGGTCGCACTGGTGGTCGTGGTTGCCGAGCACGGTCACCACCGGCACGCCCAGCCCGCCGAACTCGGTGGCCACGCACCGGGCCTCCGCCTCCGTCCCGTGCCGGGTCAGGTCCCCGGCGAGCAGCAGCACGTCGGCGTGCTCGGGCAGCTCCTCCAGCGCCGGCCGGAACCGGCCGACCACGTCCTCGTCCAGATGCACGTCACCCACGGCGGCGATCCGGATCACCATGGAACCTCCTCAGGGCAGTTGCTCGATCTCCGTGGGCGCCTGCGCGCGGATCACCCCGATGTCGCTGGTGATCGGCACGTCCGGGAAGCGCTCGGCCACCCGGCGCAGGATCTCCTCCCGCCGGTGCGGGCTCTCCACCTCGCCGTAGAGCACGAGGCCGCGCTCCCGCCGGACCACGGTGATGCCCTGCTCGGCCACGTCCGGGTCCTCGGCGAGCAGCCGGTGGATCTCCGCCTCGACGTACTCGTCGGGCGGCCCGGTGGCGACGTCGCGGTGCTCGGTCACGGTGTCCCCTCTCCCTGCGCGGCGCCGGCGTACGGCACCACGTCCAGCCGGTCCAGCAGCACCAGGAACGCCTCGGCGTACGGCGAGTGCTGCGTCTCCTTGCGTACCCGTTCCCAGTCGATCTGCTCCCGCAGCGAGCGGGCGAGCGGCAGGCCACGGGCGAAGTCGCAGTAGTGCTGCGAGAAGCTCAGCAGCTTGTGCACCATCAGCTGGCTGGCCGAGAGCACGGGCATGTGGATCGCGTCGACCGGCCGGACGACCGTGTCGGCGAACGTCTCCTCGGTCACCGGGGTCTCGATGGGCCGGTGGATGAGGTCGACCATCCGCCCGTCGTCGAAGACCTTGACCAGCCAGTCCTCCGGCGGGCGCTCGGCCGTGAAGCCCTCCGCGACCAGGGCCTCCAGCGCGCGCTCCACGTCGACCTCGCGGATGAGGAAGTCGACGTCGTGCTCGCTGGAGTGGCCGCCGTGGGCGTACACGGCGAAGCTGCCGCCGAGCGCGAAGGGAATCTCTTCCTGCTTGAGCACGGCGGCGACCTTCTTCAACGTGTGCACCAGGCTCTCGTCCCCGCGCTCGGCCATTGGCATCTCCCGTCGTCGGTGGTGGGCGGCTGATCCAACTCCGGTACCCGGCAGCCCGGCGGGCCACACCTGGCAGGCGGCGCGGGTGGAGTCAACCCGGATGAGTCGGCACAAATCTCCGGGGACGCGAGCGCGCGTCGGATAGCCTGGGCAAGGTGTCCAGATCACCGGAGGCACGGCGCGGCAGGGCCCGATTGCGCGCCGTCGCCCTGATCGGCATCGACGGCTCGGGCAAGACGACCCAGGCGCACCAGCTCGCCGACGCGCTCACCTCGGCCGGCCACCCCGCCACCTACCACCGCAACGCCGGCGGGCGGCGCTGGCTCGGCCGCCTCGCGCACCGCCTCGGCCGCCCGGACGCGCAGCGCCTCGTCGGGCGTACGGGCCTGCTGGCCGTGGAGTCCGTGCTGCGCTGGCTCGCCATCGCCGCCGCCCTGCTCGCCTGCCTGACGACCGGCCGGATCGCGGTGATGGACCGCTACTCCGCCTGCCAGTACGCCAGCATCCGGGCGCACGGGGGCCAGCGCTGGGAGCGGCTGGCCCGGCTGGGTTACCGGGTCTTCCCGCGGCCGCAGGTGACCTTTCTGCTGGCCGTCGACCCGGCGGAGGCGTACCGGCGGATCGAGCGGCGCGGGACCGACCACGAGAGCATGCGCTACCTGACGGCCGCGGACGCCGCCTACCGGGCCCTGCCGGAGTATCCGGCCTTCGTCGTGGTCGACGCCGGGCGTCCGCCCGAGGAGGTGTCCCGGCAGATCCGGTCCCACCTGGCGGGCTGGTTCGCCGCGGTCGACGGGGGCCGGCCCCGCGCCGTCGCGGGCCCGGCCCCGCAGCCGGTGCCGGCCGCGCCGGCGGTGGAACCGGTCGCGGCGGGCGGCTGACGGCGGGGGCGGCCGGTCAGGCGCGACCGTAGACCGGGATGCTCGCGCCGCTGGTCGGCGCCGACTCGTCGGAGGCGAGGAAGCGGACGACCGGCGCGATGTCGGCGGGGGCGACCCAGCGCGAGTGGTCGGCGGTGGGCTGGGCCGCGCGGTTCGCGGGGGTGTCGACGACGCTCGGCAGCACGGTGTTGCAGCGGATCCCGGCCGCCCGGTACTCCACGGCCACCGCGTTGGCGAAGGCGAGCACGGCCGCCTTGGCGGTCACGTAGCCCGCGGCCCCGGGAAAGGGCGCGACGGCGGCGCGGGAGGAGACGCAGACGACCGCGCCACCGCCGGCGGCGACCAGGCGCGGCAGCGCCGCCCGGGTGACGAGCAGGGTCGGCCGCAGGTTGAGCGTCAGCATCCGGTCGAACTCCTCGACCGGCGTCTCGTGCACCAGCCCGCCGCCGGCGTACCCGCCGACCAGGTTGACCACGGCCCGCAGCGGCGCCGCCGGGTCGTCGGCGGCCGCCGCGACGGCGCGCTCCGCGCCGGCCGGGTCGGTCAGGTCCGCGACCACCCGGACCGGCCCGTCCGCCGCCGGCTCCGTCGTCGCGGGCCGCCCCCGCGCGGGTACGACCACCCGCCAACCCGCCTCGACAAAGGCGGCCGTGACCGCCCCGCCCAGCCCGCCCGTTCCTCCGGTGACCAGCACACTGCGATCCGCCATGGCCATACGCTAGCGCCGTGGTGCGCCGACCCTCGGTGTCGCGGGGGTGGCGGAGCGCCGCGAAACGCGGGAAGGTGGGATGGTCCTCCCGGATCGTCGTCCGGCGGCTGCGCCCGTCCGGCAGGCGCGAGCCGCCCTCCCGGGGGAGGTGACGGCACCGATGGGGTGGCACGCTGTGCGCATCCGACGACCCCGGGGCGGGCAGTGTTTTCCCCAACACGTGGAGTCATGGTTGACGCTCACGCCTCATGAAAGTAAGTTTCATCCGTGGCGAAGAGTCCGAAGATTTCTGCGAGTCACGAGCCGGGTGGGCTGATCGTCCACATCAGCGGCCTGCTCCCGTCGTTGTCGCCGGCCGAGCAGCGGGTCGCCCGGCTGGTCGTCGCCGACCCGGCCGACGCCGCGCGTCGGACGATCACCGACCTCGCCACCGCCGCCGAGACATCCGAGGCGACCGTCATCCGGTTCTGCCGGTCGGTCGGCATGGACGGCTACCCGCAGCTCCGGATCCGGCTCGCCGCAGAGGCGGCCCGTCGGGTCGAGCCCCCGGACGCTCGGGTCGTCGGCGGCGACATCCCGCCCGGCGCCGACCTCGCCCAGATCATCGCCACCATCGCGTTCAACGACGCGCGGGCCGTCGAGGAGACGGCCGAGCAACTCGACCCGGCGATCTGCGAGCAGGTCGTCGAGGCGATCGCCGGCGCCGACCGGATCGACGTCTACGGCGCCGGCGCCAGCGGCTTCGTCGCCTCCGACTTCCAGCAGAAGCTGCACCGCATCGGCCGCACCTCCTTCTACTTCCCGGACGTGCACACCGCCCTGACGTCGGCCGCGCTGCTCGGCCGGGGCGACGTCGCCGTCGGCATCTCGCACACCGGCACCACGTCCGACGTCATCGAGGTGCTGGAGCAGGCGCGGGCCCGGGGGGCGGCCACGGTGGCGCTGACGAACTTCCCCCGCTCGCCGATCACCGAGGTCGCCGACTTCGTGCTCACCACGGCGGCCCGCGAGACCACCTACCGCTCGGGCGCGATGGCGAGCCGGCTGGCCCAGCTCACCGTCGTCGACTGCCTCTTCGTCGGGGTGGCCGCGCGCAACCGGTCCCGGGCCAGGAAGGCCCTCGAGGCCACCGCCGAGGCGGTCCAGTCGCACCGCGTCGGCCCGGGACGGAGGCGGGCATGACGGCCGAGGCGGTCGAACCGCACGACGTGACGGCCCCGCCGGCGGGCCGGCCCGTGATCCGGGTCGGCGCCCCGACGGAGCGGCGCAACCCGCACAGCGTCGACCTCGACCTGATGTCGACCCGGGACGTCCTCGCCGTGATCAACGATGCCGACCGGCGGGTGCCCGGCGCCGTCGCCGACGTGCTGGACGAGATCGCCGCGACGGTGGACCTGGCGGTGACCGCGCTGCGGGGCGGCCACCGGGTGCACTACTTCGGCGCCGGCACGTCCGGCCGGCTCGGCGTGATCGACGCCGCCGAGCTCGCGCCGACCTTCAACTCCCCCCGGGACTGGTTCTGCGCGCACATCGCGGGCGGGCCGGACGCCATGTGGCGGGCCGTCGAGGACGCCGAGGACGACGACCGGGGCGGTGCGGCCGAGGCCGCCGAGTGCGTACGGGCGGGGGACCTCGTGGTCGGGCTCGCCGCCAGCGGGCGCACCCCGTACGTCCTGGGGGCGCTCGCCGCGTCCCGGGCCAAGGGCGCCTCGACCGTGCTGCTCTGCGCCAACCCGGAGGCGGAGGCCGCCCGGTCGGTCGACGTCTTCATCGGGGTGGACACCGGCCCCGAGGTCGTCACCGGGTCGACCCGGATGAAGGCGGGCACCGCGCAGAAGCTGGCGCTCAACACCTTCTCCACGGCCGTGATGGTGCGACTGGGTCGCGTCTACTCGAACCTCATGATCGACATGGTGGCCACCAACGCCAAGCTCCGGGGCCGGATGATCTCGATCCTGATGGAGGCGACCGGCTGCTCGGAGGAGATCTGCCGGCGGGCCCTCGCCGAGGCCGACGGAGACATGAAGACGGCGCTCGTCTCGCTCGTCTCCGGGGCGGAGATGTCGGCCGCCCGGGCCGCCCTGGCCCGCTCCGCCGACCAGGTCCGCGGCGCCCTGGCCCTCCTGGCCTCCTGAAACCGGGGCCCTGACCCCACGGCCTCCTGATCCACCTCACCCGCCGGCGTCACCCCGTACCACCGGCGTCACCCTGCGTAGGGGTTCGGGGTGATGTCGCGCGCCCGGGCATGGATCCGCGGTGCGGATTGTTCATCTGGGGGTGGGGTATTACCACGGGCGTGGATGAACCGACCGGTCCACCGGCGCGTGTCCGGCAAGTGACGAGGATCGCAGCGCGGCGGTGAGCCGGGTCGCTGCGTCACCCGGGCGGGCGGTGTTGCCATGACCAGGGGACGCGGCGACGCGTCGATCCGCCGACCTCCGTGGTGCCCACCGGTGAGCGACCACCCGGAGCGCTGACAGCAAACGTGGACCGCGCTCTCAGCGGATTATCAGGCATTCGTGACACTTTCGACTCACGACATGGAATCCCCGACGCGTCTCATCTGTTGTGTAGGTGTCAGCACCGGCGGGCACAGCGGAAGTTACGGGGGAGGGCTGATGGACGTGGGGATGGCAAGGAACCGGGCAACCGGCGCGAGCGAGGGGACCGTGGGCAACGTGGACAAGAACATCGGCATGCGAACCGACGAGGTTGCCGAGGAGCGCGACCTGGTCGGCGTCTACCTTCACGAGATCTCCCGGACGCCACTGCTGGACGCCGCCAAGGAGGTCGACCTCTCCAAGGCCATCGAGGCCGGCCTCTACGCCGAGCACCTGCTCGGCGAGGACCGCGTTCCCGCCGGTGTCGACCGGGAGGACCTGGAGCGGCTGGTCGCCGAGGGCGAGCGGGCCAAGGACCTGTTCATCCGGGCCAACCTGCGACTGGTCGTGTCGATCGCCCGCCGCTACGTGCGCTCGGGCATGCCCATGCTGGACCTGATCCAGGAGGGCAACACCGGCCTGGTGCGGGCGGTCGAGAAGTTCGACTACGAGCGCGGCTACAAGTTCTCCACCTACGCGACCTGGTGGATCCGCCAGGCGATCAGCCGGGCGATCGCCCAGCAGGAGCGCACCGTGCGCCTGCCGGTGCACCTGGTCGAGGACGTCAACCGGATGCGCAACGTGGCGCGACAGCTCACCCGTGAGCTGGGCAGCGACCCGGAGCCGGAGCAGATCGCGGCGGCGCTCGGCGTCACCGTCGAGCGGGTCAACGAGCTGGTCCGCTGGTCGCAGGACACCGTGTCGCTGGACACCCCGGTGGGTGACGACGGCGACACCAACCTCGGCGACCTGGTCGCCGACAGCGACGCCCCGTCGCCCGAGGAGATCGTCCTCACCGGGCTGGAGCGGCAGCGGATCGAGGGCCTGCTCAACCACCTCGACGACCGCTCGGCGGGCATCATGCGGGCGCGCTACGGGCTGGAGGACGGCCGGGAGCACTCGCTCACCGAGGTGGCCTCGCGGTTCTCGCTCTCCCGGGAGCGGATCCGCCAGCTGGAGATCCAGGCGCTCGGCCGGCTCCGCGAGCTGGCCCGGGCCGAGGGGCTGCAGGCGGCCTGAGCAACGTGGCAACGGCGAACGGCCGGCGTCCCCAACCGGGGCGCCGGCCGTTCGCCGTTTCCGTGGGTCAGCGGACCCGACCGTAGCCCTGGATCGGCATCAGGTTCATGCCCCGCTTGAGCACGTTGCGCCCGGCGCTGGGCGCGTCGATCACCTGGCCGCCGCCGATGTAGAGGCCCACGTGCCCGAGGCCGCTGTAGAAGACGAGGTCGCCGGGGCGCAGCTCGGCGCGGCTGATGTGGGCGACGGCGCCCCACTGCATGCGGGTGTTGTGCGGCAGCGACTTGCCGGCCGCCCGCCAGGCCGCCGAGGTCAGGCCCGAGCAGTCGTAGCCGTTCGGCCCGTCGGCGCCCCAGACGTACGGCTTGCCGAGGGCCCCGTAGGCGTACCGGACGGCGACGCCGGCCCGGCCGGAGATCGCGGGGGCGTCGTCCGCGCTGTCGGGCCGGGCGGCCGGCTTCTCGGTGGCCCGGCCGTACGCCTGGCGGCGCAGCTCGTAGAGCTCCGCCAGGTCGCCCTCGATCCGCTTCTTCGCGGCGGTCAGCTCGCGGGCCTGGACGGCCTGCCGGCTCAGCGTGACGTCCAACCGGGTCTTCTCGTCCAGCAGCCGGCGCTGGTTGCCCGTGAAGTTCGCGATCTTCTGCTGCCGCTGCCGGGTGAGCTGGTCGAGCATGCCGAGCCGGTCGAGCATGGTCTCCGACCCGCCGGGACGCAGCAGCGCATCGACGGTGGTGAGGTTGCTGCCGGTCTTGTACGCGGTCACCGCCATCTCGCCGACGTCTGCCCGGCTCCGCTCGGTCTCCGCCTCCAGCGGGCCGATCCGGCTCTGCACCCGGGCCACGGCCGCCCTGTTGGTCTTCATCTCCTCCCGGAGCTTGTTGTACGCCTCGACGACGTGTTCCAGCTCGGCGGAGGACTTCTCGATCCGCCGGGTCAGGTCGGCGGGGGACGGTTCGGCCCGGACCGGCACCGCGGGCGCGACCAGGGCGGCCGACACCGTGGCGACGAGCAGGGCGCGCAGCGTGTTCCTGAGGGACGACAAGAGCGGAAGGCTCCTCTCCCATCGGCCGCCGTGGGCTGCTGACGCCTCCGGCGGCACCGGGCCGGTGCTGTCCTGGTGGACGGCGGTCGACCGGCCGGCCCGGACAACGTAACCCGTGGCGGGAGTGACCCGCAGTTGAAGCAGGGGCGAATGTTGGCAAAGTGGCGCGAAGCATGGTTCGGGCGGGTGCCGGCCGTCCCGCCCCTCTGCGGCGATCTACGCGCCGATCGTCGGTGTTTGAGGCTTCTGCGCCCTTCGTCGTTGTCGGCTGATGCCGGTGGCGCAGGGGTTGCCGTGACCGACAAGACGGACATGCGGGCTCGTACCCGGCGAGTCGCCGGGTCGCCGTCGGACCGGCCGGGCGCAAACCGGCGTACCGGCTGGCACGTGCGCCACACAATGAACCGCGGAGCCGGGAATCCCGTCGACCGGTGTGGATGTGAGCCGCCGGCGGGGACCGACCCCGGCACGCAGCCGCGGGAGGTGCAAGCCATGAACCCTCAGCCCGCCACGACCCGACGGACGTCCCCGGGGGCGACCGCCGCAACGAACACGCTGCTCTACGCCCGACCCGGGATCATCGTGACCGTCGACCGGTTCACCGTCGGGCACAACAGTTGGCCGGTGACGGAGCTGACCCACCTGGAGACCACCCGGGGGCCGCACGACCGGGTCGCCGTCCGCGCCGTCGTGGTCACCGGCGCCATGCTCGGCGGCGTCGGGCTGCTGCTCGGCTTCACCGGCGGGCTGCAACGGCTGACCGCCGGGGCGTACCTCATCCTGGGCGCGGTGTTCCTGCTGCCCGTGCTGGTCGCGGTGGTGGGGGACCGGTGGCGACCGCCGGCGTACGAGCTGTGGGGCCGGCGGCGGGGCGCGCAGGTGCTGCTGTTCAGCAGCGACGACGAGCGGCAGTTCGGCCAGGTCACCCGGGCCCTGCGCCGGGCCCGGGAGATGCACCGCTACGGCGGCTGGGAGGACCCGCTCGCCTCGGCCGACCCGTGGCGGCCGAACCGGTAGCCCGGTTCAGCCGGCGACCGGCTCCGGGGTGCGCTCGGCCGGGTCGGCGGTCACCCAGCCGCTGACCCGGCGCTCGGCGTAGAAGGAGACGAACGGCACCGTGCCGGCCAGCATGACCAGGACCATCCGCTTCAGCGGCCAGCCGGCCCGGCGGGACAGGTCGAACGCGGCCACCAGATAGAGCATGTAGAGGAAGCCGTGCGCCTGCCCCACGGTCTCCACCACGATCGGGTTGTCGAAGCCGTACTTCATCGGCATGCCGATCACGACCAACAGGATCAGCGCCACGCCGACGATCCAGGCGATCACGCGGTACCGGGTCAGGGCTGCGCCCACCGTCGTCCGTCCTTCCGCGCCCGGCGTCAGCCGGGGTAGTCACCGGGCTTGGCGCCCGGATTGTCGTTCAGCCATTGCAGGTAGTGGTTGTAGGCGGCCAGGTCCGCGTCGTCGCCGCCGTGGACCGGCGCGGGCACCCGGGCGACCCGTACGGGCCGGCGGACCACCGGACGCGCCGGGGCGTCGGCGGGCCGCGTTCCGGCGTCGGCCGGCCCCGCCTCGGCGGTGGTCCGCTCCGGCGCGGCCGGCTCCCGCGAGCCGCGCAGGGTGTGCCGGACCTCACGCCACCAGACGAACACCACGAAGCCCGCGAAGATCGGCCACTCGACCGCGTAGCCCCAGCTGATCGCGTTGCCGGCCGCCGCCCGGCTGACCTGCCACCAGCCCAGCCCCAGGAACCCGACGACCAGCACGACCATGGCCACGTGGCGCGCGATCCACGCCGGGGTCCAGAGCCGTTTCATGGCATCGAGAGTACCGGGGCGGGCCGGGGTCTCCGACGGGGTGTCGTAGTGGCGGGATGGTTTGGTGTCACCCCCTGTGGGCATCCGTGTAGACGCCAGCCCAAAACGACCAGGGGGGCGATGATGACCGGATCGATACGGCAGGACGAGTTCGGCAGCCCGGAGCAGCGGATGCCCGAGTGGGACGGCGACCACGTCCACGACAGGGCCTCCGGCGAGGCGGACACCGACGGTGAGCTGCTCGGCGTCGACCCCGCCGAGCTGGGCGACGAGGACCTCGTCCGCGAGATGCACAGTCTGCACCGCACGCGGCTGGACACCCTGCGGCACGCGGCCGACTCGGCGCTCGCCAACCACCTGCGCCGCACGGCGGAGCTGGAGACCGAGTACCTCGCCCGGCACCCCGGCCGCGAGGTCGACCCGAGCCGCCTGCGGGACGCCTGATGGCACACGCCGAGCGCGGCATGTCCGCGCCGCCGGAGGTGGTGTTCAGTACCGCCACCGACCCCGACCGGGCGTCGGCGTGGCTGCCCGATCCGCTGCGCGCGGACGGCAGCCCGGCGGAGGAGGTCAGCGCGGAGGAGTTGCGGGCCCGATGGAGCGCCGCCGGCGACTGGTCCGCCGAGATCCGGGTGGAGCCGGCCCAGGCCGGCGGCGCCCGGACCCGGCTCGACCTCACCGGCGGGCCGGACGCGGACCGCCTGGCGGGCGAGGCGCTGGACAGCCTCGCCCGCGAGGTGGCCGACAACCTGCAGGCCGGCTGAGCCGGGCCCAACCCGAGGAATCGAGGAGACCGGGTGACCGACGTGAAGGAGAAGGTGGCGCGGTTACGCCGGGCGTACGCGCCGCACGAGCACCGGCCGCTCGGCGGCTACCTGGTGTCGATGAGCGCCTATGTCGGCGTGGCGGGCGCGCTCGCCGGCCTGGTCAAGGTGACCGGCCGCCAGGTGCCCGACCGGCCCGCCACGGCCGACGTGGTGCTGCTGGGCATCGCGACCCACAAGCTCAGCCGGCTGCTGGCCAAGGACGCGGTGACCAGCCCGCTGCGGGCGCCGTTCACCCGCTACGACCGGCCCATCGGCAGTGGCGAGGTGATGGAGCAGGTCCGCGACCAGGGCAGCAGCACCCGCCACGCCATCGGGGAGCTGCTGAGCTGCCCGTTCTGCCTGGCCGTCTGGGTCGCCACCGGGCTGACCGGTGGGCTGGTGCTCACGCCCCGGCTGACCCGCCTGGTCGCCACCGCGCTCACCGCCGTGGCCGCCTCGGACTTCCTGCAGATGGCGTACGCGGTGGCGCAGCGCGCCGCCGAGGGCGGCGGGCACGACGAGGAGTGAGGACGGGCGCGGTCGACCAGGACCGAGGACGACGACGAAGGGGGCCGGCGGTGTGCCGGCCCCCTTCGCCACGTCCGTCCCCGCCCGTCGGGTCGGGGTGCTGCCCGTTCCTCAGGTCGGGGTGGTGCCGTGGTCCTCCCCGGCCCACCCCCGGGACGCCTCCGGCTCGCGCTCGTCCTCGTCCGCGCCGGTGATGACCTCCCGGTCGACGGCCGTCTTGTCGTGCTCGTTGGCGAAGTCCGGCTCGGGCAGGGTGTCCGTGCCCTCGGGGGGTTGACCGAGCGCCGGCAGCCTCTCGTGCTGCTCCTCGTGGTGCGACATGCCGCTCTCCTCACTGCTCGTCGGCCGCCCGGTGCCCGGAAGGCCGCCGGCCCGCCGGTGGCGCCCCGGGCGGTGCGGGGGTCGGGGGTCAGGTGACCGATCCGCCGAGCAGGTCGGCCGCCTCGTCGACCGCGTACTCGCCCTCGGGCAGCGCCGAGATCCGGGTGAGCAGTCGCGCGGGCAGCTCCGCGGCGACGGCCCGGCGGTAGATGTCCGCCTGGCTGATCCGCTCCTGGCCGTGGTAGAGGTCCTCGAGCAGGTCGTCGAGGCGTCGGACGTCCGGCTCGTCGGTCACGGGCGCCTCGGTCACGGGTACGTCGTCGGTCACGCCGGTCAGCTACCCGCGACGGAATCGGTCAAACGTCACCATGCCCGCCCCGGTGGGTCGGCGCCGGGGCGCGTCCGGCGTGCCGGGCGACGGACGGTCGGCGTGGCCGGCGCGCCGCCGTGGCGTGTGAGGGCGCTCATAGGCGGGGGCGGAACACCGGCGCCGGGTGGCCGGTTGAGTCAGGTGTCGGTGTGTCCAGTGTCCCCGGGCCTCACCATATTGCCCTCGCGGAGTTCCGTCCGGCTGGAGCCGCGTCGCGCCACTCGCCGAGAGGCGACCTGCACACCGACACCAGCGCCGCCCCGGGCTCACGAGGCCCGGGGCGGCGCTGTCTTCCGTCCCGCCCCGGACGACGGGACGAGCCGTGGTCAGGCCGGAGCGGGCGCGGGGGCGCGGCGGCGGGTACGCACGGCGGCGGCCAGGTGGCTCAGGACCTCCTCCGTCGTCTCCCAGCCGATGCAGGCGTCGGTGACCGACTGGCCGTAGGTCAGCTCGCGGGTCGGGTCGAGGTCCTGGCGGCCGGGGAGCAGGAAGCTCTCCAACATGATCCCGACGATGCCGCGCTGCCCGGCGGCGAGCTGGGCGGCCACGTCCGCCGCCACCCTCGGCTGGTTGCGGTGGTCCTTGCCGCTGTTGGCGTGGCTCGCGTCCACCACCAGACGCTCGGGCAGGCCGGCCGCCCGCAGCAGCTCCAGCGCGCCGGCCACCGACTCCGCGTCGTAGTTGGGCCGGCCGCCCCCGCCGCGCAGCACCAGGTGCCCGTCGGCGTTGCCCCGGGTGTGCAGGATCGCCGGCGTCCCGGAGACGTCGATGCCGGGGAAGACGTGCGGCACCCCGGCCGCCCGGATCGCGTCCACGGCGGTGCCGATGCTGCCGTCCGGGCGGTTCTTCATGCCGATCGGCATCGACAGGCCGGAGGCGAGCTGCCGGTGCACCTGGCTCTCCACCGTCCGCGCGCCGATCGCCCCCCAGGCCACCGTGTCGGCGATGTACTGCGGCGTGATCGGGTCGAGGAACTCGCAGCCCACCGGCAGGCCGAGGCGCAGCACGTCGAGCAGGAGCGCCCGGGCCGTACGCAGGCCGCCGTTGACGTCGCCCGAGCCGTCGAGCCCCGGGTCGTTGATCAGGCCCTTCCAGCCCACCGTTGAGCGCGGCTTCTCGAAGTAGACCCGCATCACCACCAGCAGGTCGTCGGCGACCCGGTCGGCGGCGACGCGCAGCCGGCGGGCGTAGTCGAGCGCGGCGGCCGGGTCGTGCACCGAGCACGGCCCGACCACCACCAGCAGGCGGTCGTCGGCGCGGTCCAGCACCCGGCCGACGGCGCGCCGGCCGGCCAGCACGGCCGAGGCGAGCGTGTCGTCCAGGGGCAGCTCGTGGTGCAGCAGGGCCGGGGTGGTCAGCGGCACGACACGGTCGATCCGCTGGTCGCTGACCCGATCGGTCTCCGGGGTCGTCACGGTGGGCATCCTTCCGCCGACCGTGCCCCGGGGCCGGTGCCCGGGTCGAGCCGGCTGCTCGTACGCAAAAGGGCAGGAACGAAAGCTCCTGCCCGGCCGGCTCGATGGGGTGACGTCAGATCATGGTGAAGTCACCGGCGTGCGAGCCGGCTGCCTAAACCATCGATACGAACGCGTCACGCGGCCCAGCGTACCCGACGGACCGGGAAGGTCCACCCGTCGCGACGGAAACGCTCCCCGCGCCGGCACCACCAGGCACGACTCCTGCCGCGCGGCCGCGGTGCCGGTAGCGTGGTGCGGCCCCACCAGCGGGCCACGCAGCCCGCGGACGGGGCCGGTGAACAGGCCGAGTAGCTATCATCGCTCTCCGCAAGATCGACCCAGGAGGGTCCAGAGTTGAGCCGTCACGATGGCCGCGGGGCCGCCGGTCTGGACATCGGCGTTCCCGGGTGCGTGGCTGCCACGGAGATCGGTCGGGGCGGCTTCGGCGTCGTCTACCGGGCCTGGCAGCCGGCCTTCTCGCGCACCGTGGCGGTCAAGGTGATCGCGACGGACTCCCACGGTGCGAGCTCGCGTGCCCGGTTCGTGCGCGAGGTCAGGGCGATGGGGCGCCTCTCCAACCATCCGCACATCGTCACCGTCCACGAGGCGGGACACACCGACGCGGGCAACCCGTACATCCTGATGGCCTACGAGGAGGGCGGCTCCGTCGCGGACCGCCTGGCCCGGGTCGCCGGTGCGACGGGCGCCGTGGCGGCGGGCGAGCCGCCGTGGGCCGAGGCCGTGGCCGGGGTGATCGCGGTCGCCGGGGCGCTGGAGACGGCGCACCAGTCCGGCATCCTGCACCGCGACGTCAAGCCCGAGAACGTCCTCGTCTCGCGGTACGGCGAGGCCAAGCTCGCCGACTTCGGCCTGGCCCGGCCCCGGGAGCCCGGCGGCGGCCGGAGCCCGGTGGTGACGGCCACCGTGCTGCACGCCGCGCCGGAGGTCCTCAACGGCGGCGAGGCGTCGGTGGCCTCCGACGTCTACGGGCTCGGCTCGACGCTGTACGCCTGGCTCGCCGGACGGCCCGCGTTCGCGCCGCCCGATCACCCGCCGGACCGGCTGGTCGCCGCCATCGCCACCGACCCGGCTCCGGACCTGCGCGGGCGCGGCCTGCCCGAGCGGCTGTGCGCCGCCGTCGAGCGGGCCATGGCCAAGCACCCGCGGGACCGGTACCCCTCGGCGGCGGGCTTCGCCCGCGACCTGCAACAGGTGCAGCGCGCCGCCGGGCTGCCCGTCACCAACCTGGTGATCGGCGACGTCGAGCTGCCCGTCGGGTGGGACGAGGCGCCGGGGGTCGTGGCGGCCGGGCGGCCGGCGCTGTCGCTGAGCGCGCGGGCGCGCGCCGCCCGCGCGATGTCCGCCACGGTCGAACGCCGGCCCTCGCCCGGGCGGGCGTCCCGGCGCCGCCGCCGGCCGGTGGCGATCGCACTCGGCGTCGCGCTGGCGGCGGCCGTGACGCTGACCGCCGGAGGCCCCGACGGACCGCCCGCTCCCACGGCGGTCGACGTCAGCGAGGGCGTCGACTTCGGCGAGCGGGAGCTCAGCGCCGAGCCGAGCAGGGAGCGGGTGGTGGTCCGCAACGGCGGCGGCCGGTCGATCGGGATGGACCGGGCCCAGCTCGACGGGGTGCACCACGGCGACTTCACCATCTCCGAGGACCGCTGCACCGGGCGGTCGTTGCCCGCCGGTGACTCCTGCGCCGTGACGGTGTCGTTCATCCCCGGCGACGTCGGCGCGCGCCGGGCGGCGCTGCGGGTCGTGCACTCCGGCGGCGAGTACGTCGTCACCCTCGTCGGGTCGGGGGTGCGCCGGCCCGCCAGCCGCGACGACGCCCCGCCGGGCCCCTGCTACGCGGACGCCCGGCAGGTCGGGCGGTCGACGTTCGGGCACGTCGACGGCCTGCGCGCGGTGTCGCTGAAGCTCTACCGGTCGGAACGGTGCGACGCCGTGATGGCCTACGTGTGGGTGTGGAAGCAGTACCGGGACAACGCGGGAGCCGACGGCACCTGGCGGGTCGACCTCGCGGTCGCCGCCGGGCCGGACGGGGAGGGCGGCCGGCGCAGCGTGACGGGCCAGCCCTTCGAGCTGTGGACCGAGCCGGTGCCGGTCGAGGCCGGCTGCGCGACCGCGACGGCGACGCTCAGCGGCGGCGGGACCTCGTCGGTCACCCTGAGTACCGTCCCCTACTGCGACTGACCAGGGGGTGGAGGGATGCACAGCTACTTCGAGCTGCACCACGACGAGCACGCCGCGATGGTTCCCGCCGTCGGCGACCTGCTGACCATCGGGCGGGCGCCCGAGAACGAGCTGCGGGTCGACAGCAAGGAGGTGTCGCGGCTGCACGCCGTGGTGGAGCGCTACCCGGCCGGCTGGTGCATCCGCGACCTGGGCAGCACCAACGGCACCGAGGTCAACGGCGTGCCCCTGCGGCAGGCGCGCGTCCTGCGCGACGGGGACCGGATCACCGTGGGGCCGGCGCGGCTGGTCTTCCGGGCCCCGGCGGGGCAGAGCGGCACGCGGACCGTCCCCACGGCTCCCGCGCTGGCGCCGCCGGAGCTGACCCGCCGCGAGCACGACGTGATCGAGGCGCTGTGCCGGCCCTTCGTCGTCGGCGGCACGCCGTTTCCCCAGGCGCCGCCGCTGCGCGCGCTGGCGGCGGAGCTGGGCCTGAGCGAGAGCGCGGTCAAGAAGCACCTGGCGCACCTCTACGACAAGTTCGGGTTGCGCACCAGGGAGCAGCGCCGCAGGGCGTGGCTGGCCGGGGAGGCCCTCCGGCGCGGGGTGGTGGCGGCCGTCGAGCCGCGTTCCTGACCACCCGGCGGCGGGTGGCCGAGTGGACACCTTTTCTTCCCCCACTAGTTTCTGCTGGCACCCGGGACGACGCGAGTCGCCGCGGGCGCCGTAGCGCAGGTACCAGCGGCACAGATCGAAGAAGGTCGCCCTTGCCATCTCCCGTGCCAACCCCCTCGTACGGCCCGCCGGGGCCGGCCCACCCGCCACCGCAGCCGCCCCGCCGCCGGCCGGCGCCCCGGGCGCCGCAGCGACACGGCCGTGCCGAGGGGGCGGAATGACCCGGATCTGGACGAAGGAGGCGGCGGTCGGCCTCGTCGTGGCGGGCGCCGTCCTCCTCGGACCCGCCCCCGCCGCCTGGGCCGGGTCCGTCTGGGAGGGCCCGGCCCGCTTCGGCCAAGGCGACGACGGCACCCCGTCGGACGCCAACCAACCCCTGGAGAAGGGGACGCCCGGGCCGGACGGCGGCGCCGCGGGGCCGGGTGCGCCGGCGATCCTCGGCGGCGTACTGCTGCCGCTGGGCCGGCGCGGGGCCGGCGACGCCGGGGCGGGCGGCGGGGGGTAGCCACCCGGACCGTCGGGTCCACGCCCGGCGGTCGGCCCGCTGCCGCGCGCACGGTCGCGTCCGGGCGTCCGGTGTCCCGACGACGGGGCCCGGTCGCCACGGGGTCGGACGCGACCGTGCGGGCGTGCCCGCCGCGCCGGCGGGGTATGGGGGTGGGCATGAGTCACGAGCAGAGCGACCAGGAACGGGTGGAGTCCCGCGCCCACCTGCTGCCCGAGGAGGCGGCGGTCGGCAGCGACGATCCGCAGGCGCAGGCGGACGCCATCCTCGAGGAGTCCGACATCCGTGAGGCCGACCGCAACGCCGCGCCGGACACCGTCCTGGAGCGGCGTACCTCCGATCAGACGGTGACCCCCATCGAGCCCCCGGACTGAACCCGGGCCCCGCGCACCCGCTGCGAGGCCGGGTAGGTGTGCTCCCGCAGCCACGCGACCGGGCCCGCCGCCCGCAGGCCCGGCGGCAGGTTGCCGATCGGATCGAAGGCCAGCTCGGCGTCCTCCCGGGCGCCGAGCTGGTCGCCGAGAGCGACCTGGCCGAACGGCCGCCACGGCCCGACCGCGGACGCGACCGCCAGCACCAGCCGGGGCGCGCCCTCCCGGGCCGCGGCGGCCACGTCGGTCAGGCTGCGGCCCAGGTCGGGCGACTCCGGGTCGGCCAGCGCGGCCAGGAACAGCCGCCGCCGCCCGGCCCGGAACGGCATGATCGTGCTGTACGTCCCGGCGAAGCGCCGCCGGGGCAGCGGCAGGTTCCGCAGCACCGGCGCGGCCGCGCTGGAACTGACCAGCAGGTCGAACGGCCGGTCGGGATCCCGGTGCAGCCGCACGGCCAGCCCCAGCACGTCGGGCCAGCCGCCCGGCGTCGGCACCCCCTTGGACAGGCGTACGGTCGCCCGGAAGCGTCCCGGGTCGTCCAGCAGCGGGACCCCGGTCGGCGGCCCCGGCACGCCCCACACGGTCACCTCGCCGGCGAAGGAGCGGCCGGCGGGGTGCAGCAGGCGGGCCCGGCGGAGCCGGGTCAGGGCCGCGGTCGCGCGGTCGACCACGACGGCGGCCCGGTCGGTCACGGTGGCGGCAGGCGGCATCTCCCCCCGGTACCCGGCCGCGCGCGGTCGATGCCTCGCGCCGCGCGGTGACCCCGGCGGTGTCCCCGCGCGCCGCGCCGGGCCGGCGGGCGCCCGCGCCTCGCCGGGGACGGCGTGTCCCCGTCCGGCCCGCTCGATCGGATAGCGTCGTGCCATGCCCGACAGCGGTTACCCCTGGCCCATCGAGACGACCCGACTGGACAACGGCCTGCGCGTGGTGGTGAGCGAGGACCGCACCGCGCCCGCCGTCGCCGTGAACCTCTGGTACGACGTCGGCTCCCGCCACGAGCCCACCGGGCAGACGGGCTTCGCCCACCTCTTCGAGCACCTGATGTTCGAGGGCTCGGTCAACGTGGCGAAGACCGAGCACATGAAGCTGGTGCAGGGCTCCGGCGGCTCCCTCAACGCCACCACCAACCCGGACCGCACCAACTACTTCGAGACCGTCCCGGCCGAGCACCTGGAGCTGGCGCTCTGGCTGGAGGCGGACCGGATGGGCGGTCTCGTCCCGGCGCTGACCCAGGAGACGCTGGACAACCAGCGTGACGTGGTGAAGAACGAGCGGCGCCAGCGCTACGAGAACGTGCCCTACGGCGACGCCTGGCTGCGGCTGCTGCCGCTGCTGTATCCGCCGGGGCACCCCTACCACCACGCCACGATCGGGTCGATGGCCGACCTGAACGCCGCCGACCTGGCCACCTTCCAGGCTTTCCACCGCACGTACTACGCGCCCGACAACGCCGTGCTGACCGTCGTGGGCGACGCGTCGGCCGGCGAGGTCTTCGCGCTGGCCGACAAGTACTTCGGCGCGATCCCGCCCCGCGGGGACATCCCGCCGGCCCCCGACGGCCGGGTGGTCCCGGCGACCGGCCGGCCGGCCGTGGAGACGGTCACCGGCGACGTCCCGGCGCCGCGCGTCTACGTCGCGCACCGCACCCACGCCTTCGGCACCCCCGGCTACGACGTGGTGACCGTGCTCGCCACCGTGCTGGGCAGCGGCCGGGGCAGCCGCCTCTACCAGCGCCTCGCCGACGGCGAGCGGATCGCCCAGCCGGACCTCGTCGGGGCGTACGGGGTGGACCTGGCGCACGCCCCCGCCCCGCTGATCGCCACCGCCACGGCCCGCCCCGGCGTCAGCGGCGAGCGGCTGGCCGCCGGGCTGGCCGAGGTGGTCGACGAGCTGGCCACCGTGCCGGTCACCGCCGCCGAGCTGGACCGCGCCAAGTCCCTGCTCACCACCATGTGGTGGCGGCAGATGTCCACCGTGGACGGCCGGGCCGACACGCTCGGGCGGTACGCCACCCAGTTCGGCGACCCGGCGAAGGCCGCCGAGCGGCTGCCGGCCTGGCTCGCCGTGACCGCCGAGCAGATCGCCGAGGCCGCCGCCGAGGTGCTCGCCGCCGACGACCGGGTGACCCTGACCTACCTGCCCGAGGAGAAGCCCTGATGACGCTGATCACCGACCGTCCCGGGCCGGGCCTCGCCCGCCCCTACCGGTTCCCGCAGGTGGTCCGCCGTACGGTGGCCGGCGGCCGGGTGGTCGCCGCGCACCTGCCCGGGCAGAACCTGGCCGTGGCGCTGCTGCTGCTCGACGCGGGCGCCGAGCGCGAGCCGACCGGCAAGGAAGGGCTCGGCGGGGTGCTCGCCAAGGCCCTGGAGGAGGGGACCGCGCAGCGGGACGCCACCGCGTACGCGCTGGCCATCGAGGCGCTCGGCACCGAGCTGGTGACCGGGCTCGACTGGGACTCCTTCCAGGTCAGCGTGCAGGTGCCGGTGGAGCGGCTGCACGCCGCCGTGGAGCTGCTCGCCGAGGCGGTCCGCACCCCGAAGCTCGACCCGGACGACGTCCGGCGGGTCCGCGACGACGAGGCGACCGCCCTGCGGATGGACTGGGCGAACCCCGGCCCCCGCGCCGACGCGGCGCTGCGCGCGGAGCTGTTCGGCGCCGGGAACCGCTGGGGCCGCCCCATGTACGGCGACCCCGACTCGGTGGCCGGGCTGGACGTCGAGGACGTCACGGTCTTCCACTCCGAGTGGTTCATCCGCCCCGGCACGCTGGTCGTCGCCGGCGACCTGGACCGGCTCGACCTGGACGCGCTCGGCGCGGCGGCGTTCGCCGGCACCGGCGGCGGGCCGGTCGACCGGGGCGGCCCGGTCGAGGCGCCGACCCGCCCCGGCCGGCGGATCATTCTGGTGGACCGCCCCGGCTCGGTGCAGTCCACGCTGCGGCTGGGTCACCCGTCGCCGCACCGCGCCCACCCCGACCACGTGCCGATGACCCTCGCCGGCACGGTGCTCGGCGGGGCGTTCACCTCCCGGCTCAACCACCTGATCCGCGAGGTGCGCGGCTACACGTACGGCATCCGGGGCGACTTCGCCTCGTCCCGCCGGTTCGGCCGGTTCGCGGTCAGCTCCGGCGTGCAGACGGCGGTCACCGCGCCGGCCCTGGTCGAGGCGGTCGGCGAGATCGCCCGTACCCAGGAGACCGGGGTGACCGAGGAGGAGCTGGCGGTCGCGCGTTCCTGGCGGGCCGGCCAGCTCTCGGTCGAGCTGCAGAGCCCCCGGGCGATCGCCTCCGCGCTGACCACCCTGGTCGTGCACGACCTGCCGGACGACTACCACGCCCGGCTGCGGGAGTCGCTGCTTGCCGCCGACGTCGCGCAGGTCTCGGCGGCGGCCGCCGCGCACCTGCACCCGGAGGCGCTCACTCTGGTGGTGGAGGGCGACGCCGCGGCGATCCGCGAGGAGCTGGCCGCCACCGGCCTGGGCGACCTGGTGGACCACGCCTCCTGACGGGCGCGGGGCGGTGTGATCTGGGTCGCGCCGCCCCGTCCGGGCACCGACCGCCGGGCCGGCGGGCCGACGCGAATGCTCCGGCCGGGCGGCCCGGGGCGGCCGGTTCTTCCGGGCCGCCGGCCCGATCGGCGACGTCGTTGCGGCTCGCGGCCGCCCGGGGCGTGACCAGGGCCACCGCCCGGGGTCGGCCCGGAACGCCCGGGCGGTGGGAAAGCGTTCCCGGTCGGGCGGCCGGGCTGGGTAGCCTCGCGGGCATGAGGATCGGCATTGTGGGGGCCACCGGCCAGGTCGGTGGCGTGATGCGGCAGGTGCTGGCGGAGCGGGAGTTCCCGGCGGAGCAGGTGCGGTTGTTCGCCTCGGCGCGGTCGGCCGGGCGCACCCTGCCCTTCCGGGGCGGCGAGGTGGCCGTGGAGGACGCGGCCACCGCCGACTACTCCGGGCTCGACATCGTGCTCTTCTCGGCCGGCAAGGGCACCGCCAGGGAGCTCGCGCCACGGGTCGCCGCGGCCGGGGCCGTCGTCATCGACAACTCCTCGGCGTTCCGGATGGACCCCGACGTGCCGCTGGTCGTCGCCGAGGTCAACCCGCACGCCGCCGCCGCACGCCCCCGGGGGATCATCGCGAACCCCAACTGCACCACGATGGCCGCGATGCCGGTGCTGCGTCCCCTGCACGCCGAGGCGGAACTGGTCGGCCTGGTCGTCTCGACCTACCAGGCGGTCTCCGGCGCGGGGCTGGCCGGCGTGGCCGAGCTGGACGAGCAGGTCCGCAAGGTGGCCGAGCAGGCCGCCGGGCTCGCCTTCGACGGCTCCGCCGTCGAGTTCCCGGCCCCCCGGTCCTTCGCCCGGCCGATCGCGTTCAACGTGCTCCCGCTCGCCGGCTCGATCGTCGACGACGGGTCCTTCGAGACCGACGAGGAGCAGAAGCTGCGCAACGAGAGCCGCAAGATCCTGGAGATCCCCGGGCTGACGGTCTCCGGCACCTGCGTCCGGGTGCCCGTCTTCACCGGCCACTCGTTGCAGATCAACGCCCGGTTCGCCCGCCCGATCACCCCGCAGCGGGCCCGCGAGCTGCTCGACGGAGCCCCCGGCGTGGCGCTGAGCGACGTGCCGACCCCGCTCGAGGCGGCCGGTCAGGACCCGACCTACGTCGGCCGGATCCGCGCCGACGAGACCGTCGAGCACGGGCTGGCCCTGTTCTGCTCCAACGACAACCTGCGCAAGGGCGCCGCGCTGAACGCCGTGCAGATCGCGGAGCTGGTCGCCGCCGAGCGCCGCTGACCCCACGAGCCTCCCTCGGGCCCCCGCCGGTCTCCTCCGGCGGGGGCCCGCCGCGTCGGCGGACGTCGTCGCGCCCGACCATCCGCTCGCCGAGGTCGACCTCGCCCGCCGCGTCGGCCGGCGCGGTGGCGTCCCCGGCGGGCGTACGCCGCGTCTGCCCGCGCGGTGGGGTTCCCGGCGGGCGTACGACGCGGCGCGTTATGCCGCCCGGTCGGCGGGTAGACGGCCGTGCCGACACCGAGAGGGGAGCACCATGACAACGGTCGGAGAGTTTATGACGACCCGGTTGGTGACGATGGACGGCAACGACACGCTGACCGCCGCGGCGCAGGAGATGCGCGACAGCGCCATCGGCGACGTGGTGGTGACCGACGGCGACGACGTCGTCGGCATCGTGACGGACCGGGACATCGCGGTCCGGGGCGTGGCGGAGAACCTGGACCCGAACTCGACCCCGCTCAACCGGATCACCAGCAAGGACGTGATCACGGTGAGCCAGTACGACGACGCGGTGGCCGCCGCCGACCTGATGCGGACCTACGCCGTACGCCGGTTGCCGGTCATCGACGACGGACGCCTCGTCGGCCTCGTCTCGATGGGGGACCTCGCCGTGGAGCGGGAACCGCAGTCGGTGCTCGCCGACATCAGCGCCGACGACCCGAACAACTGACCGTCCGCCGCGGGCGTGCCGGCTCCCCGGGTCCGGGGAGCCGGCCTTCGCGGCGTTCCCGGTGCGGCCCGCCCGCCGGCGGCACCGCCCGGCCGTACGACCTCCCCGCCGGCCCCGCGCTGTCGGCACGCCGCCGCGTCCGTGGTCCGCCGCCGCTTCGACTCACCCGATCCGGGCGAGGTTGAGCCCGCACGGGACGGGGACCCCGGGTCGGGACATGACCGACAGGGAGGAGAGGCCCGATGGTGGACGCGACGACGAGGTTCCTCGAGGACCTCGACCGGCGGGACTACGAACCCCTGCTGGCGAAGTCCTCCGGGACCCTGCGCCTGGACCTGAACGAGGGCGCGCGCACGACGCACTGGCTGCTGCGCATCGACCGGGGCCGGGTGCGGGTGAGCCAGGAGGACCAGGAGGCCGACACGGTGGTCGGGGCCAGCCCCGAGCTCTTCGAGGACCTCGCTTCCGGGCGGGAGGACGGGGTGGCGGCGCTGCTGCGGGGGGACATGACGGTGACGGGGGACCTCCGGCTGGTGTTGCAGTTGGAGCGGCTCTTCCCCAGCCCGCCGGACACCCACGGACCCCGCCGGCGCTTCCCGGCGGAGCGGGAGGTGCACTGATGGGGAAGAGCAACACGATCCGGATCCTGGACGGCAGCACCTTCGTGGTGTCGGAGGACACCGGCGACATCGAGGCGACGCCGAGCGAGCCGACCGGGTTCTTCTCGCTCGACACCCGGTTCCTGTCCACCTGGGTGCTCAAGGTCAACGGGGAGCGGCTCAACCCGCTGTCGTACGACGACCTCCAGTACTACGAGGCCCGGTTCTTCCTGGTGCCCGGGATGGCGACGCACTACGTCGACGCCAAGCTGTCGATCATCCGCGAGCGGGCGGTGGGCGGCAGTTTCCGCGAGACCCTCACCATCCTCAACCATGACGAGAAGCCGGTCGACCTGGAGATCAGGATGGACGCGGCGTCCGACTTCGCCGACCTGTTCCAGGTCAAGGACGAGATCCTGAACAAGAAGGGCGAGATCTACACCGAGGTCGAGGCCGACCGGCTGCGCCTGGGCTACCGGCGCGGCAACTTCACCCGGGAGACGGTGATCTCCGCGTCCCCGCAGGCGCGGTACGACCGCAACGGCTTCGGCTACTCGATCCACCTGGAACCCAACGAGCAGTGGGAGGCCCGGATCGACGTCAAGACCCTGGCGCTCGGCCCGGGCGGCCGGGACCTGCTGATGGGGCTGCGGGTGCACGGCACCGAGCGGCTCGCCCTCCAGCACGACCTGGAGGAGTGGCTCGCCAAGGCCCCACGGCTGAACAGCCAGCACGAGGACCTGGCGAGGACGTACCGGCGCAGCATGATCGACCTGGCGGCGTTGCGCTTCTCGCCGCTCTCGCTCGGCGGGGCGACGCTGCCGGCCGCCGGCCTGCCCTGGTTCATGACCATGTTCGGCCGGGACAGCATCCTGACGTGCCTGCAGACGCTGCCGTTCACGCCGGACCTGTCGAAGACCACGCTGCGGATCCTCGCCTCCCTGCAGGGCACCCGGTTCGACGACTTCCGCGACGAGGACCCCGGCCGGATCCTGCACGAGATGCGGTACGGCGAGACCGCCGCCTTCGAGGAGCAGCCGCACTCGCCGTACTACGGGTCGGTGGACGCCACCCCGCTGTTCCTGGTGCTGCTCGACGAGTACGAGAAGTGGAGCGGCGACGTCGCGCTGGTCATGGAGCTGGAGCGGGAGTGCCGTGCCGCGCTGAAGTGGATCGACGACTACGCCGACCTGGTCGGCACCGGCTACATCTGGTACGAGCGGCGCAACACCGACACCGGCCTGGAGAACCAGTGCTGGAAGGACTCCTGGGACTCCATCTCCTACCGGGACGGCAGGCTGCCGCCGTTTCCCCGGGCCACCTGCGAGGTGCAGGGCTACGCGTACGACGCGAAGCTGCGGGCCGCCCGGCTGGCCCGGGAGTTCTGGGGCGACCCCGAGTTCGCCGACCGGCTGGAGCGCGAGGCGGCGGCGCTGAAGGAGCGGTTCAACCGCGACTTCTGGGTGTCCGACGGCGAGTACTACGCGCTGGCCCTCGACCCGGACGGGCGCCAGTGCGACGTGCTGAGCTCCAACATCGGGCACCTGCTCTGGAGCGGGATCGTCGACCACGACCGGGCGGAGAAGATCGCCGCGCACCTGGTCGGCCCCCGCCTCTTCACCGGCTGGGGAGTGCGGACGCTGGCCGAGGGCGAGGTCCGCTACAACCCGATCGGCTACCACAACGGCACGATCTGGCCGTTCGACAACTCGTTCATCGCCTGGGGCCTGCGCCGGTACGGCTTCGCCGAGGAGGCGGCGGTCATCGCCAGCGGGATCCTCGACGCGGCCACCTACTTCGAGGGGCGGCTGCCGGAGGCGTTCGGCGGTTATCCGCGCGACCTGACCAAGTTCCCGGTGGAGTATCCGACCGCGTGCAGCCCGCAGGCATGGTCGACCGGAACGCCGCTGCTGCTGCTGCGGACGATGCTCGGCCTGGAGCCGCACGAGGGGCACCTGGCGGTGGAGCCCCGGCTGCCGATCGGGATGGGCCGCATCGAGGTGCTGGACATTCCGGGCCGCTGGGGCCGGGTGGACGCGTTCGCCCGGGGCCGACTCGACATGCACCGCCTCACCGAGTGACCCGCGCCGGCGCCGGCCCCCCGCCCGGGTCGGCGCCGGCCTCACGCCCGGGTCCGGCGCCGGCCTCACGCCCGGGCCGGCGCGCGGCCAGGTGCAGGGCCAGGGTGGCGTCGGCCGAGTCGCCGCCGACGAGCGGCGGCAGTCCCGGGGCCGCCGCACTCTTGACACCTCCCGTCAAGTGCTTGACACTGATCGTCAAGCATTCGAAGGAGGTACGGCGTGCCGCCCACAGAGGACCAACTCGCCGTGCAGCTGGCCAGGCTGCTCGACATCCGCCTGCTCGACCCGCTGGAGATCCTGCTCGAGGGGGACGACACCGTCGCCGCCCTGCGGGCGGTGGTGCGCGTCCGGGCCCGCCGCTGGGCGGCCCGGATCCTCGGCGGTGACGACGCCGAGGCGATGGGCACGATCGTGCGGGTGGTCGCCACGCTGTATCCGAGCGACGGCCCGTTCGACCCGCCCGCGCAGTGGTGGCGCACCCCGCTGGGGCAGGCCGTCGCCTGGCGCGTCGGCCACCCCACGGCGGCGTCCGTGTCGTACGCCGTGGCCGGCGCCATGCTCGGCATCAGCCGCCAGGGGGTGCACGACCTGGTGAGCCGCGGGCGCCTCGCCCGGCACCCGGACGGCGGGGTCGTCCCGTCGTCCGTGCGGGACCGGCTGCGGGGGGTGCGGGCCGGTGCGTGAGTCCACGGTGGGCGTCGCCCGCGAGGAGCCGGCGCGGGACATGGTGGTCGAGGCGGAGGTGCCGATCGCCGTACGGGACCACGGCGGCGACGGTCCGCCGCTGGTCCTGCTGCACGGTGCGGGAGGCAACCTCGCCCAGCTCGGCCCACTCGCCGAGCGGCTCCGGGCACGGCACCGGGTGGTCGCGCTCGACCTGCGCGGCCACGGGCTCTCCGGGGACGGGCCGTGGAGCGTCGACGCCGCGCTCGCGGACGTCGAGGCGGTGGTGGCCGCCCTCGCGTTGGACCGCCCCGCCGTGGTGGGCGTGTCCCTGGGCGGCATGCTCGCCGCTCGCTGGGCCGCTCGGCGGGCCGACTGCCCGGGCGCGGTGAGCCTGGACGGCGTGCCGGTGCCCCGCCGGCCGGAGCAGCTCGTGGGGCTGCCCCGCGAGCGGGCCGAGGCGGAACTGGCCCGGCTGCACGGCGTCTTCGCGGGCATGACGCAGGCGGCCGCGGCACCCCTGGACCCGGCCGCGCTGCCGGAGCTGACGGCGGCCCACGTCGCCGCCGGTCGTGCCCAGGGGCTGCCCGAGCGGGACGCGGAGGAGGCGTTCACCCGCAACCTCGCCCGCAACGAGGGCGGCGTCGTGCTGCGACCCCGGCCGCCCGTGCTGGCCGGGATCCGGGACGCCGGCGTCGGGCTGGACCTCGACCCCGTCCACCGGGCCCTGGTCGCCCCGCTGCTGCTCGTGCTGGCCACCGAGGACCTGCCCGCACAGCGACCCTTCGCCGAGCTGTACGCGGCCTACCGGCGCGGCGTCCTGACCCGGCTGACCGCGATCGCCCGGACCCAGCCGCTGCTGCGGGTGCGTCCGCTGCCCGGGGCGACCCACGCGATGGCGGTGGAGCAGGCGGCCGAACTGGGCCGCCTGATCGAGGACTTCCTCGCCGATCCGGCCCGCTGCGCCGCCCCGTCCGGGGAGGGGGAGACCGCGGCCGGCGGGCACGGGGCTGTCATGGCGTGACTCCCAGGTGGGCGGGGTAAGTTCGCGCCATGCCGGAACTCGTGTACCCGCCCGTGATCGCCGCCGCCCTGACGATGTTTCGGGTCCTCGACCTGAAGATCACCGTCGACGGTGCCCACCACGTCCCGCGTACCGGCGGGGCGGTGATGGCCAGCAACCACGTCAGCTACCTCGACTTCATCTTCTGCGGGCTGGGCGCGCACCCGGCGAAGCGGCTGGTGCGGTTCATGGCCAAGAAGTCGGTCTTCACCCACAAGGTGTCCGGCCCGTTGATGCGCGGCATGCGGCACATCCCCGTGGACCGGCGGGCGGGTGCCGGGTCGTACGCGACGGCGGTCAGCGCGCTCAAGCGCGGCGAGGTGGTCGGCGTCTTCCCCGAGGCGACGATCAGCCGCTCGTTCACCGTGAAGGAGCTCAAGAGCGGTACCACGCGGATGGCCGCCGAGGCCGGCGTACCGGTCCTCCCGGTGGCCCTGTGGGGCACCCAGCGGCTCTGGACCAAGGGCCGGCCGCGCACCCTCACCCGTCGGCACACCCCGATCACCATCCTGGTGGGCGAGCCGATGGACCCGACCGCCTACCCGGACGCCAACGCGATGACCGCCGACCTGAAGACGCGGCTGAGCGCGCTGGTCGACCGGGCCCAGCGGGAGTACCCGGACCAGCCCGCCGGCCCCGACGACACCTGGTGGCTCCCGGCGCACCTCGGCGGCACCGCCCCCACCCCGGAGGAGGCCGCCGCCCTCGACACCCCCACCCGCCGCACCCCCACCCCCTAACTTCCCACCCCTCCCTAGCCCCTCCCGCCCCACCTCACCTCACCCCTCTCCCGCCCCACCTCTCCCGCTCACTCTCTCCCGCCCCACCTCTCCCGCGATCTTGCACTTACTGCCCCGGCATTCCGGACAAGCAGCGCAAACGGGGGGCAGAAAGTGCAAGATCGCCGTGGTGCCGGGGCGCCGTGGTGCGGGGCGGCGTGGTGGGGTGGTGCCGTGCCGTGGCGGGGTGGTGCCGTGGTGCTGTGGTGCGGTGCGGCGTGGTGCTGTGGTGTGGGGCGGCGTCGTGCTGTGGTGCGGGGCGGCGTGGTGGGGTGGTGGTCGCGCCCGTGTCGTCGGCTTCAGCGATGTCCGGATGCTGCGCCGGTTGCGGGCCCGTGCCAGGCACGGTCGGAGTGTTCCCGTCGGTAGTAGTCGTCCCGCGAGCGGAACTCCACCGGCAGTGAGCCCGGCAGGGTGATCCGGGCGTCGCCGGCGGAGAACACCGCCGCGGCCCGCACCGCCAGCACGTCCCGTTCGGGCGGCGAGAGGTCCACCAGCTCGGGGTGGGCCAGCCGGAACGCGGCCACGGCGCGGCGCACCCGGCGGGCCAGGTCGGCGACCTCCCCGGCGGGACCGGCGAGGCCGAGGGCCGGCTGCTGGATGGTGCGCAGCGCGTCGCAGACCACCAGCAGCCGGCAGGGCCGGTCCGGCCCGGCGGGGAGCAGCTCCAGCCGGGACGGCCACTGCCAGCGGATCTGACCACTGACCAGGCCCGGCAGCCGTACGCCCCGGCGGTGCCGGGCGACGTCGCCCGCGCCGCCGACCAGCGCGAGCTGCGGCCCGCCCCCGACGTACGCGACGCGCCGATCGGTGACCGTGACCGCCACGGGCGCGGGCAGTGCCCACCGTCGTCGTGCGTCGGTCGGCCCGAGCAGGTGCCCCGAGGCGTGCAGCCGGTGCCGGGAGAGCACCCGCTCGCCGGCCTCGGGGACCAGCTCGTGCCGCCGGTCCAGCACCGGCGCGTCGTCGTCGACGCCGTCGAAGCGGTGCGGTGCGATGAAGAAGGGGGACGCGTCATCGTGCATCGTCATGACCTCCGGTGCAGACGGCATCTCAGCACGAGCGTCGCCGACCCGCGACCGGCTGTCATGACAGCCGTTAGGGGGTCGGCCGGTCGTACGACGCCTGTGACCGGTAGATGCCGATCTCCTCCGGGCGGACGAGGCCGTCCTCGATCGCCCGGGCGAGCAGCGCCGCCTTCGTGGCGGCCGGTCGACCCGCACGGGTGTACTTGATCCGCGCCCGGTCGACGTACTGCTTGACGGTGTGCTCGCTGATCCGCATCCGGCGGGCCACCGACGCCTTCGACATCGACTGGAACCACAGCAGCAGCGCCTCGCGTTCCTTGTCGGACAGGGCGGGGCGGTCCGGGCGGGGGTCGCCCACGATGGCCCCGGCCAGCGCCGGCGGCACGTACGGGCGGTCGCTTGCGGCGGCGAGCACGGTGGCCACGCAGTGCTCCCGACCCTCGTGTTTGGCGAGGAACGCCACCGCCCCGGCGTCGAGCGCGGCGAGCATCGTCCCGGGGTCGCTGTGTTCGGAGTAGACCACGACCCGCCGGCCGGCCGCGCTCAGCTCGGCGAGCTTGTCCAGCGCCATCCGCCCATGCAGCCGCAGGTCGAGCAGGAGTACGTCGGCGTCGGGGGCGGCCCGCAGCACCGCGTCCGGGTCGTCGCCCGTCGCCAGGACGGTCAGCCGGGGCTCGGTGGCCAGCCAGGCCCGCACCCCCTCGATGACGACCGGGTGGTCGTCCACGATCGCCACGCCGACCGGTCGCCCGGCGCTCACCGGCGCCACCTGGTCTGCGTCCATCTGATCTCCCCGTCCCGCTCGTAGAGGTGTTCCACCGAACCGCCCCCCTCGGCGACCCACCCGCCGTCGGCGTCCCATCCGCCGCCGCCGGCCACCGATCCGCCGCCGCCGGCGTCCCGTCCGCCGTCGGCGTCCCATCCGCCGTCGTCGGCCACCGATCCGCCGTCGTCGGCGTCCCGCCGGCCGTCGTCGGGCGGGGGGCCGGCGGGGTCCGGGTCGACCCGGTCGGGGGTGACCAGGCTGACCGCCACCTCGTCGGGGCCGCAGACCACGGTCAGCCGGGCCCAGCCCCGCGCGTCGGCCAGTGTCGCGGTGAGCGGGTCGGCCAGCCGGCGCCGTACCTCGACCGGCAGCGGCGGCGGGGCGCCGATCGTCACCAGGTCGATCGGCAGCCCGTTCCGCTCGGCCAGGTCGGCGGCGGCCCGCAGCTCGTGCAGCAGCGGGTCCGGCACGTCGTCCGACTCGGCGATGAGGCGGCG
>NZ_JBSGDY010000063.1:0-30752 GCF_053602615.1 Micromonospora sp. NPDC004336 | reverse complement strand
GCGGCCCCGGTCAGCGCGGCAGCGCCTGCTGCAGCTCCGCCCGCAGCGCGGGGGTCAGCATCTCCCCCGCCTGCTTGGCCAGCCGCGCCATCTCGTAGCCGACCACGCCGATGTCGGCGTCCGCGCCCGCCAGCGTCGCCAGGATGGAGCCGTCGCGCACCTGCATGACCAGGAAGTAGCCGCGTCCCATCTCGACGACGGTCTGCTTGACCACGTCCCCGTCGAACATCTGGGCCGCGCCCGCGGTGATGCTCATCAGCCCCGACGTCACCGCGGCGAGCTTGTCGGCGTTGTCCCGGGGCAGGTGGTCGGAGATCGCCACCAGCAGGCCGTCGGAGCTGACCACGATGGCGTGCGCCACTCCCGGCACCCGCTGCGCGAAACCGCTGACCAGCCAGCTCAGGTCCCGGGCCTCCTGGCTCAACGTCGTCATCGCTGTCCCCCTTCGGTGCGCACGCCGCCGGGCGGCATGAATATCTCGGTGGTCTCCTCGGTCTCGGCCCGCCGCACGCCGCTGTAGAGCCGGGACAGCATGCCGCCGACCGCCTCCGGGTCCGGTTCGTGGCGCGCCACCGGCCGCTGCGGCCGCGCCGGCTGGGTGACGGCCGAGAGCTGGGCCATCGGCACCCGTACGGGCAGCCCGCGGGCGTTGGTCCCGCCGGTGACCGGCACGGCGGGCGGGGTGGGCGAGCTCTCCGGCGCCGGCGCCGGCCCCTGCCGGGACCACCAGCCTCCCCCGGCCGGCGCGGCCGGCGCGGCAGCCGGGGCGAGCACGTCCTCGGCCCGCACCGGCACGGGCCGCGCCGGACGGGGCGCGGCGTCCGGGCGCCGACCGGCCACCGGCATCTCGACGGGTGACGGCGCCCCGGCCCACGCGACGCCGGCGACCGCGGAGGTCAGCATGCGCACCGGGGCGGACGCGTCCGGCGCCGCCGAGGGCGCCGGGGCCAGCAGGTCGCCGGGCATCCGGATCCGGGCGACCAGGCCGGCGGACGCGCCGGCGCGCAGCCGCACCTCGAGACCGAGCCGGGCGGCCAGGTGGCTGACCACGAACAGACCCATCCGCTCGACGGTCGCGACGTCGGCGGCCGGCGGCGTGGCCAGGACGGCGTTCGCCTCCGCCAGGGCGGCCGGGCTCATGCCGAGGCCCTCGTCGGCCAGCTCGACAACCGCGCCGTCGCCCTCGACGCGGGCGGTGACCACCACCACCGTGTCGGGGCGGGAGAACGAGGTGGCGTTCTCCAGCAGCTCGGCGAGGACGTGGACCAGCTCACCGACGGCGTGCCCGACGATGTGCAGGTCGGCGACCCCGTCGTGGCGCACCCGCTGGTACTGCTCGATCTCGGCGCTGGCGGCGAGCAGCACCGCGCGGAGCCCCACCGGCCGGTTCCACCGGCGGGTCGAGTCGGTGCCGGCCAGCACCAGCAGGCTGTCGTCGTTGCGGCGCATCCGGGCGGCCAGGTGGTCGAGCTTGAACAGGTTCTCCAGCTGGTCGGGGTCGCTCTCCTCGCGTTCCAGGTCGTCCAGCAGCTCCAGCTGGCGTTCGACGAGCACCTGGCTGCGCCGGGCGAGGTTGACGAACATGGCGTTGACGTTGCGCCGCGTGGTGGCCTGCTCCACGGCGACGCTGACCGCGCTGCGGTGCACCGCGACGAACGCCTCGGCCAGCTCGCCGATCTCGTCGAGCGAGCGGACCACCGCCGGCGGCACCTCGATGGCGGGGACGCCGCCGGACACGGTGCGGAGCCGGTCCAGGGCCTCCGGCAGCTCGACCTGGGCGATCCGCAGCGCCTGGCCGCGCAGCAACCGCATCGACCGGGCGATGGACCGACCGACCAGGACGGAGATGAGCAGGGCCACCAGCAGCACCGCGACGATCACGCCGATGACCAGCAGCGTGGTGCGCAACTGCGCGGCGCTGACCTCGTCGGCCCGTCGTACGGCGTCGTCGAGCACCGACGCCTCCAGCCCGCGCAGCAGCTCCTGACGCTGCTCGCTGGCCGCCCACCACTGCGGGGCGGGCAGCACGGCCGGCGGGCCCGCGCCGCTCGGCAGGCTCTGCTCCTCCAGCCGGGTGGCGGCCAGGAACGCCGGGTCGGCCGAGACCTCGTCGTAGCGGCGCACCTGGACGGTCGTCGCGGCGACCCGGAACGCGCCCAGCGCGGTGAGCTGCTGGGCCCGCAGGTCACTGAGGACCACCTGGTCCTCCACGCCGTACCGGCCGGCGCGGGCGGCCTCGTAGAGCTGGGCGCGTACCCGGGAGGAGAGCTCCTTGACCCGCGCCATCTGGACGTAGCGCAGCACCGCGTCGCTGAGGGCGGGCTGCTCCTCGCCGGGCGACGGCTCGGCGAGGAGGCTGAGCAGCGCGTCGACCGCCCGGTGGTAGTTGCTGAGGATCGTGTCGCTGCCGAGCACCGCCGGGGGGATCGCCGCCCGGATGTAGACGACCTGCTCGTACGCCTCCAGCACCTCCGAGAAGGCGACCCGCCAGGAGGCGTCGGCGTCGGCCAGCGGCTCGGCCGCGCGGCGCAGCTCCCGCAGGGCCTGGTCCGTGCCGGCCTGCAACGGCTTCAGCGCGGCGATGGCCGCGTCCCGGTCCGCGCCCGCGCCGCTGCGCCGCAGCTCGCTCAGCTCGCCGGCGGCCCGGTCCCGTTCCTGCTGGAGCTGGTGCACCAGCGCGGTGATCTCCCGGCCGATGCCCACCTGCCGGGCGAAGTCGCCGAGCGCGGTGGTCTGCCCGACCAGGGCGTGGGTCTGCACGCCGGCCAGCACCAGGAACGCCACCGAGGGGATGACCAGCACCGTGGCGAGCTTGGTGCGCATCCGCCAGTCCCGCATCCGGAACGGCGAGCGGCGGCGGTGCGGCACGACCCGGACGTCGAACCGGCGCCGGCGGTGGTGGGGCACCGCGCCCCGCGCCGGGTCCGGACCTACGCCCACACGTGCCTCCTACGTCCCCTCGCGTCCGCCGCGAACCGGGGAGCGAGTCCATCCAACCAGGCCCGCGAGCTGTGTCAACGGGCCGGGCTGAGGTGCGACTCAGGAGGGTGAGGCGGGCTCGTCCGTCCGGCCGATGTCCGCGAGCCGGGTGGCGTCGTGGATGCGCCCCAGCGCCACCAGCGCCGCGCCGCTCGCCCCGACCTCCGGGTTGCGCCCGTACCCCACCGGTCGCGGCGCGAGCGCCGCGGCGAACGCCGAACGCCACCAGGGCGACGCGGCCACCGCTCCGCCGCCGAGCACCACCTCGACCGGCTTGTCGACGGTGGACTCCAGCACGGCGAGGTCGTCGGCGACCAGGTCGCAGAGGCCGCGCATCAGCCCGGCCAGGATCTCGACGGCCGTGGTGCCGAAGCTGAGCCCGCGCAGCTCCCCCGAGCCCGCCGGCACCAGGCCGGGCGGCCGGTCCCCGCCGAAGCGGACGTTCACCGGCAGGCGGTCGTCGGGCGCCAGCCGGGACAGCGCGGCGTCGAGTTCCGCGCCCTCGGGCAGCCGCAGCTCGCGGCTGGCCCAGGCGAAGAGGTTGCCGCCGGAGGAGTAGGCGGCGCCGGTCACCACGTGGTCGTGGTCGACCCGGTAGCGCCACAGCGACTCGGGCAGCGCCGGCAGCTCCTGCCCCGCCGGGGCGCGCTGCACCAGCCGGACCGCCGCCGACGTGCCGACGGTCACCGCGACCCGGTCCGGCCCGACGCAGCCGGAGCCCACGTTTGACGCCGCACCGTCGCCGACGGGACCGGCCCAGGGCGCGTCCGTCAGCTGCGGCCAGCGCCGGGCGTACGCCGGCCGCAGCCGCCCCCGCCAGCCGGACGGGGCCAGCTCCGGCAGCTCGGCGGCGCGGCTGCCGGCCAGCGCGCAGGCCTCGGCGTCCCAGTCCAGCGTCCGCAGCCCCAGCAGCCCCGTGCCGGAGGCCTGGGAGACCGACATGGGCGCGGAGTCGAGCAGCTCGCCAAGCACGTACTCGGGCAGGCCGACGAACCGGGCCACCCGGCTGCCGGTGTGCTCCCGCAGCCAGGGCAGCCGGACCGACCAGTAGCAGCGGTGCCACCACGTGCCGGTGCGCTGGTGGAACCCGTCCGGGTCGGCCGGCCCCACGGCCCCCGGCAGGGCCTGCGGGCGGGTGTCCAACCAGGTCAGCAGCGGCCCGAGGGGCGCGCCGTCGGCGCCCAGGGGCAGCACCGAGTGCCACTGCGCGCTGGTCGCCACCAGCGACACGTCGCGCAGGTGCCCGCCGGCGGCCAGCTCGTCCAGGCACTCGCCCAGGCAGGCCAGGTAGCCCGGGCCGTCCAGGGTGCCGGTGCCGTCGTCGTGCACGACCAGGCTCACCCTGCGCCGGGCCAGCGCCCCGGGCAGCGGCCGGGCGTCCGCGTCCAGCACGAGCCCGCGTACCGAGGAGGTGCCCAGGTCGAGCGCGAGAGTGTTCATCGCGGGTCAAGTTACCGGTTGCGCCGCCTTCCCGCGTCCCAGCGGGTGGGCCGTACGCCCGATCGGCTTCCCGCCGCCCGGGCCGGCCCGTAGGGTGATGCCATGCCCGCGCACCTGTCCTGCTGGTGGCCCGCCGACCCGGCGGCCATCCCCCGCGCGTAGCTCCCCACGCGGCCGCCCGACGAGGCGGCCGCCGGTCTCGCTCCGGCCCTTCCGGTCGCCCCGCCGGGCGCCGCCCGGCCCGAGGAGACCCGATGACCCACCTGCCCGAGCTGCTGGCCGCCGTCGCCGCCGGCGCCGACCCCGGCCCCTTCGCGCTCGTCCGCCGCGACGGCGCCGAGCACCTGGAGCTGTTCACCGGCGCCGTACGCGCGGTGCCGCGGCTGGCCGACATCCCGCTGCCCGACGGGGCGCCCGGTCCACGCACGCTGGCGCTGGTGCCCTTCCGGCAGGTCGCCGAGCGGGGCTTCGCCTGCGTCGACGACGACGCCCCGCTGGAGTGCCTGGAGATCGGCCGGCACGAGCGGATCGGCCTGTCCGACGTGCTCGCCGCGCTGCCCGACGTGCCCGTGCGCACCGCCGACGCCCGCTTCGACGTCGACGACGACGCGTACGCGGCCACCGTCGGCCGGGTGCTCGCGGAGGAGATCGGGCGCGGCGAGGGCGCCAACTTCGTCATCCACCGCTGCCTGCGCGCCACCGTCGAGGGGCCGCCGCTGGTCGCCGCGCTCGCCGCGCTGCGCCGGCTGCTGCTGCGCGAGCGCGGTGCGTACTGGACCTTCGTGGTGCACACCGGCACCCGCGTCCTCGTCGGAGCCAGCCCGGAACGACACGTCAGCGTCGGCGACGGCCTGGTCATGATGAACCCGATCAGCGGCACCTTCCGGCACACCGGCGCGGACGCCGACCGGGACGCGCTGCTGCGCTTCCTCGCCGACCCCAAGGAGGTCGAGGAGCTGTACATGGTGCTGGACGAGGAACTGAAGATGATGGCCACCGTCGCCGAGCACGGCGGCCAGGTGGTCGGGCCGTACCTCAAGGAGATGTCCCACCTGGCGCACACCGAGTACCTGCTCGCCGGCCGGGGCACCAGGGACGTGCGGGAGGTGCTGCGGGAGACGATGTTCGCCCCCACCGTCACCGGCAGCCCGATGGAGAACGCCTGCCGGGTGATCGCCCGCCACGAGCACACCGGGCGGCGCTACTACGCCGGGGTGCTGGCGCTGCTCGGCCGCGACGACGCCGGCCGGCAGACCCTGGACGCGCCGATCCTCATCCGCACCGCCGAGATCTCCCCCACCGGCGGGCTGCGGGTGCCGGTCGGGGCCACCCTGGTCCGGCACTCCACGCCCGCCGGCGAGGTGGCCGAGACACACGCGAAGGCGGCCGGCGTGCTCGCCGCGCTCGGCCTGGGCCCGCAGGCGCCCGCGCCTGGCGCGCGCCCGCCCGTACGCCACGCCGACGACCCCGAGGTCCGCGCGGCGCTGGCCGCCCGCAACGCGCCGCTGGCCCGGTTCTGGCTGGACCAGCGCGACCCGGACGCCCCCGGCCTGCCGGGGCTGGCCGGGCGCCGCGCGCTCATCGTCGACGGCGAGGACACCTTCACCGGGATGCTGGCCCACCAGTTGGGCGCGCTGGGGCTGGCCGTGACGCTGCGGCCCTGGCACGCCGCCGGGCCCGTGACCGGTTTCGACCTGGTGGTGGTGGGCCCCGGCCCGGGCGACCCGGGCAGCACCACCGAGCCGAAGATGGTCGCGATGCGTGGCCTGCTCACCGGGCTGCTCGCCGAGGGCCGCCCCACCCTGGCGGTGTGCCTGGGCCACCAGCTGCTCTGCGGCCTGCTCGGGTTGACCCTGCACCGCAGGGACGCCCCCTACCAGGGACTCCAGCGGGAGGTGGAGATGTTCGGCGCGCGCCGGCGGGTCGGCTTCTACTCGTCGTTCACCGCCCGGGCCGACGCCGACCGGCTGGCCACGCCGTACGGCCCGGTGGAGGTGGCCCGCGACGGCGCGGACGGCGCGGTGCACGCGCTGCGCGGGCGGGGCCTCGCGGGGGTGCAGTTCCACCCCGAGTCGGTGCTCAGCCCGGACGGCCTGGCCGTCCTCGCCGACCTGCTGGCCGGGCTGCTGCCGGCGACGGCCGGTCGGCTGCCCGCGACGACGGGCGCGGCGGAGCGCGCATAGTCGCGCCGATCAGGGGTAGGGCTGGGGGGCGACCGGCGGTCCGGACGGGTCGAGAGCCCCCGCCCGGGCCGCCGGTCGCCACGGCTCAGCCACCCATCCCGGCCTTCAGCGCCGCGCCGATCTGCACCGCCCGCCGCACGGTCAACGCGGTCGCGCCCAGGGCGATGGCGTCCGGCGCGATCTCGCCGTTGTTGCTGGTGTGCGAGGCGCCGTAGGGGTTGCCGGCGACGAACTGGCTGGCGTCGGTGTAGCCGGGGGTGACCACGACCCCGCCCCAGTGGTAGAAGACGGTGAACAGCGACAGCAGGGTCGCCTCCTGGCCGCCGTGCGAGGTGGCCGTCGTGCAGAACGCGGAATAGACCTTGTTGGCCAGGGCGCCCTGCGACCACAGCGGCCCGGTGGTGTCGATGAACTGCTTGAGCTGGGCGGCCATCACGCCGTACCGGGTCGGCGTCCCGAAGATCACCACGTCGGCCCAGGACAGGTCGTCCAGCTGCACTTCGGGGACGTCCTGGGTCTCCAGCTGGTGCGCGTGCCAGCCCGAGTTGGACCGGATCGCCTCGTCCGGCGCCAGCTCGCGCACCTTGCGCAGGCGCACCTCGGCGCCGGCCTCGCCGGCGGCCTCGCACGCCGCCTGCGCCATCTGGTACGTGATGCCGGTCGCGCTGTAGTAGATCACCGCGACCTTGGTCTGGGCAGCCATCGGATGTTTCCCCCTCGTGTCGAACCGGCTCCGGCGACTACCCGGCAGCCGCACCGGCAAACGACCGGCACCCGGCGGCGACCGCCCGCCGCCGGTCGGAGATCCTGGGACCATGCTGATCAGAGCCGCCACCGCCGACGACTGGCCGCGGATCTGGCCCTTCCTCCACCGGATCGTGGCCGCCGGGCAGACCTACACCTGGCCCCGCGACGTCGACGAGGAACGCGCCCGGACGATGTGGCTGGTGCCGCCGCCCGGGCGCGTCGTGGTCGCCGTCGACCCCGACGGCGCGGTGCTGGGCTCGGCGAAGCTCGTGGCCAACCAGCTCGGGCCGGGTGACCACGTCGCCAACGCCAGCTTCCTGGTCGACCCCGCCGCCGGTGGGCGCGGGGTGGGCCGGGCCCTGGGCGAGCACGTGCTGGAACTGGCCCGCGCCGACGGCTACCGGGCCATGCAGTTCAACGCGGTGGTGGCGACGAACACCCGGGCGGTGACGCTGTGGCGGTCGCTGGGCTTCGAGGTGGTCGGCCGGGTGCCGGAGGCGTTCCGGCACCCGACCGAGGGCTACGTCGACCTGCTCGTCATGCACCGCCGACTCTGAGCCTTCGCCGCCCCGCCGTAGCTCAAGATGTCCGCAAGTTTCGATGGCTACGGTGCCCGCCGGGCCGCCGACCGGGGATCCTGGTCACACCGGTGCCCGCGGACACGGCAGCCGTCGGCGCACCGGCGAACCTGAACGGGGGATCGCGCTTCCGCCGGCAGCGCCGCTGGCGAAGCGCGATCAGGGGAGCCGCCGGCCGGTCGTCACTTGTCCAGCCGGTCCCGCAGGTCGTCGACCTCCCGCTGGATCCGGTCCACCGCGCCCTCGTTGTTGAGGAAGGTGGTGACCCCGGCGGCGAAGGCCAGCCCGATCAGCACCGCCAGGGCGCTGAGCACCAGGCCGCCGATCGCCACGCCCCGGCCGGTCACCCCGGGCCGGCCGGCCATCCTGAGCCCCACGATGCCCAGGATCACGCCGATGATGCCGAGCAGCAGGCCGATCCAGGACAGGATCACGGTCAGCACGCTGATCAGCGCCGCCACTCCGAAGACCAGCGCGAAGGCGGCGGCGGCACTGGTCTTCGCCGGCGTGCCGGCCCCGCCGGACCGCACAGGTGTGGCACCGCGCCGGGACGGCTCCCTGGACGCAGTCATGTCGCTCCCTCCACGCGCACCGTTGCGCGTACCTGGGCGGGCGCTTTCCCGCTGTGGCCGCGCGTATGCGCGGTCGGCGACGTCGGTGGGCGGTCCTAGGCTGACGGCGACCTTTCGTGAAGGGAGCCCGATGACGGTGGACCTCGACGGGCGCGAGGCGCTCGCGCTGCGGATGACCAGCCTGCTGCTGCGCCCGCACCCACACGCCCGACCGGGCGCGGTGGCCGACGTGGTGGAGTGGTTCGGCGCCATGCAGGCGCAGGACCTGGCCAGCGGCATGTGGTCGCTCGGGGCCCGGCTGCCCGCGCTCGACCACGCCGAGGTGCACGCCGCGCTGGAGCGGCGGGAGGCGCTGCGCACGTGGCCGATGCGGGGCACCGTGCACCTGGTGCCGCCCCGCGACGCCCGCTGGATGCTGGAGCTGACCGGCGTCCGCTCGCTGGCCTCCGCCGCCACCCGCCGCGCCCAGCTCGGGCTGACCGAGGCCGACGCCGAACGGGCGGTCGACGTGCTCGGCGCCGCGCTGGCCGGTGGCGGCCGGCTGACCCGGGCGCGATGCCTGGCCGCGCTGGAGGCGGCCGGGATCGGCACCTCCGGCCAGCGCGGCTACCACCTCCTCTGGTACGCCAGCGTGCGCGGTGTCACCTGCCTCGCCCCGAGCGTGGGCACCGAGCAGACCTTCGCCCTGCTCGACGAGTGGGCGCCCGCGCCGCACCGACCGGAGCGGGACGAGGCCCTGGCGCTCCTCGCCCACCGCTACGTGCGCTCCCACGGCCCGGTCACCGCCCGGGAGTTCGCCGGCTGGACGGGGCTGACGCTGACCGACGCCCGCCGGGGTTTCGCGGCCACCGGCGACGCCCTGGCCGCCGTGCGGGTCGACGGGGAGCAGGCGCTGGTCGACGCGGCCCTGCTGGACGCGCCCCGGCCGGCGGTCGACGACCTGCTGGTGCTGCCCGGCTTCGACGAATACCTGCTCGGCTTCAAGGACCGCTCGCTGATGCTCGACGCCGCGCACCGGGACGCGATCGTGCCCGGCGGCAACGGCGTCTTCCAGGCCACCGTCGTCCTCGGCGGCCGGGTGGTGGGCACCTGGAAACGGTCCCTGGACAAGGCCGGGGTGACGGTCCGGGTGCTCCCCCTGGTGCCGCTCGACGGGCCGACCAGGAAGCGGGTGGAGGAGGCGCTGAGCCGCTACGCCGAGTTCCTGGGCCGGCCGCTGCGGGTCGACTGGCCCGACTGACCCGGATGCGCCGCCGGGCGGGCCGGCGGGACGGCGCCGCCCGGTCCCGGCGGCCCCGTCCGCCACGCCGATCCCGCGAGGTGCCTGGCGCCACGCCGGCCCCACCGTCGCCCGTGCCCGCACCCCCTGCCGGCACTGCTCCTATCCGACGGCCCGCCGGCGAATCCGCTCCCGGCGGCCGGGTATCCGGGCGGTGACACGAGAGGGAGGTAGACGACCGATGAAGCTCAACGCACAGCAGGCCAACTCGCTGTACGGGCAGGACGTCAAGGACCGCTCGGGGTCGAAGATCGGTAGCGTGGGTCAGATCTGGACCGACGCCTCCGGTGAGCCGACCTGGGTCAGCGTCAAGACCGGGCTGATGGGCCAGAAGGAGTCGATGGCTCCGCTGGACAAGGCCCGGATCACCGACAGCGGGCTCGCGGTCGACTACGACAAGTCCACGGTGAAGAACGCCCCCGCCGTGGACGCCGGCACCGACCAGCCGCTCGACACGGCGCAGATCGAGCAGCTCTACGCCCACTACCACCTGCGGCCCCAGCCGGCGCCGAGCGCCTCGCGGGGTCGGGCACCGGGTGCGGGCGAGGACCTCGTCCGGTCCGAGGAGCGGCTCCGGGTCGGCACGGAGAGCCAGCCCGCCGGCACGGCACGGCTGCGCAAGTACGTCGTCACCGAGGACGTGCACACCACCGTGCCGGTCGAGCACGACGAGGTGTACGTCGAGCGGGAGCCCATCGCCGCCGGCGACGCCCGTGGGGTCCGCGCCGACATCGGCGAGGCCGAGCAGGAGATGACCCTGCGCGCCGAGCGGCCCGTGGTCGGCAAGGACACGGTGCCCGTCGAGCGGGTCCACCTCGCCAAGGACGAGGTCGTCGAGCAGCAGCCCGTCGACGACCAGGTCCGGCGGGAGCGGGTCGAGGCGGACATCCCGGAGCCGGCCCGGCGACGTCGCTGACCGCCGACACGGCGCGGGGCGGGCGGGTCGGTGCGACCCACCCGCCCCGCGCGCCGTCGCGTCAGTCGGCGAGCGCGCCCGCCGCCCGGCCCTCGTGCAGGGTCAGGTTGCGCCCGTTGGACGGGTCGAACAGGTGGATCTTCTCCAGGTTGAACCAGACCCGCCGCGGCTGCCCCTCCTCCACCGGGGACTCGGCCGACAGCCGGGTCACCAGGCTGGCGCCGCCGCCGCTGAAGTCGGCGCCCGCGTCGGCCGCCAGCTCCTCCAGCTCGGCCGCGCTGGCCCGCTCCCCCTCGACGCTGAAGTAGACGTACTTGTCGGAGCCCATCGACTCGACGATGTCCACCGGCGCCTCGAACTCGATGCCCCGCCGGCGGGTCTCGTCGTCGATCAGCGCGGCGTCCTCGAAGTGCTCCGGGCGGATGCCGAGGATCAGCTCGCGCGGCGCGTCGGCGCCCTCCAGCTCGCGCCGGATCCGCTCGCCGATCGGCACGTCGCCCAGCGCCGTACGCAGCCTGCCGTCCTCGACCGCCGCGTGCAGGAAGTTCATCGACGGCGAGCCGATGAACCCGGCGACGAAGAGGTTGCGGGGGTGGTCGTACAGCTCCTGTGGCGGGCCGACCTGCTGCACCGCGCCGCCCCGCATGATCACCACGCGGTCGCCGAGGGTCATCGCCTCGGTCTGGTCGTGGGTGACGTAGACGGTGGTGGTGCCGAGCTTCTTCTGCAGGCGCGACACCACGGTGCGCATCTGCACCCGCAGCTTCGCGTCCAGGTTGGACAGCGGCTCGTCCATCAGGAACGCCTTCGGCTGCCGGACGATCGCCCGGCCCATCGCCACCCGCTGGCGCTGACCGCCGGAGAGGTTCGCCGGCTTGCGGTCCAGCAGCGCCGACAGCTCCAGGACCTTCGCCGCCTCCTCCACCTTCCGGTTGATCGTCTCCTTGTCCAGCTTCGCCAGCCGCAGCGGGAACGCCATGTTCTCCCGCACCGTCATGTTGGGGTAGAGCGCGTAGGACTGGAACACCATCGCGATGTCCCGGTCCCGGGGGGCCTTGTCGTTGACCCGCTCGCCGCCGATGCGCAGCTCGCCGGAGCTGATGTCCTCCAGGCCCGCGATCATGTTCAGGGTGGTGGACTTCCCGCAGCCGGACGGGCCGACCAGGATCACGAACTCGCCGTCGGCGATCTCCAGGTCGACGTCCCGCACCGCCGTGGTCCCGTCCGGGAAGCTCTTGCTCACCTTGTCGAGCACGATGTCAGCCATGACTACCACCTATCCCTTGACTGCGCCGGAGGTCAGGCCGGAGACGATGCGGCGCTGGAAGAAGAGGACGAACAGGATGATCGGAATGGTGATCACCACGGCGGCGGCGCAGATCGCCCCGGTGGGATCCTCGAACTGCGACTCGCCGGTGAAGAACGACAGCGCCACCGGCACCGTGCGGGCCCGCTCGGTGGAGGTCAGCGTGATGGCGAAGAGGAAGTCGTTCCAGCAGAAGATGAAGACCAGGATCGCCGTGGTGAACAGCCCCGGCGCGGCCAGCGGGGCGATGACCCGCCGGAACGCCTGGCCCTGCGTCGCGCCGTCCATCTTCGCCGCCTTCTCCAGGTCCCACGGGATCTGCTTGAAGAACGCCGACAGCGTGTAGATCGCCAGCGGCAGCGCGAAGGTGATGTACGGCAGGATCAGGCCCGGCCAGGTGTCGAAGAGGCCGAGCTGCCGCTCGATCTCGAACAGCGGCGACACCAGCGACACCTGCGGGAACATCGCGATCAGCAGCGAGACGCCGACCAGCAGCCGCTTGCCGGGGAAGTCCAGCCGGGAGATCGCGTACGCGGCCATCGCGCCGAGCACCACGGCGATCAGCGTGGCGATCAGGGCGATGCCGATCGAGTTGACCAGGGCCCGGACGAACTGGTCGGTGGAGAAGATGCTCCGGTAGTTGTCCAGCGTCCACTCGCGCGGGACGAACTTCCCGTCGGTGAGGGTCGCCGGGGTCTTGAACGACAACGACATGATCCACAGCACCGGCACCAGCGCGAAGACGACCACGATGGCGTCCAGCAGGCCCCAGCGCAGCTTGGCCCGGGTGGTGGTCTCGGCCATCTCAGCGCCTCTCCCCGTCGTCGCTGCCGGGGGCAGCGGTACCGAACAGCTTCACGAAGACGAAGGCGATGATCGCCACGGTGAGGAAGATCAGCACCGACATCGTCGACCCGATGCCGAGGTTCAGGCCCCGGATCAGGTTGTTGTAGGCGAGCATCGACACCGACGAGGTCTCGTTGCCGCCCGCGGTGAGCACGAAGATGTTGTCGAACACCCGGAACGCGTCCAGGGTGCGGAACAGCAGCGCGACCAGGATCGCCGGCTTCATCACCGGCAGCATCACCTTCGTGAACCGCTGCCAGGCGGTGGCGCCGTCGGTGGAGGCGGCCTTGAGCAGGTCCTCCGGCACCAGCGCCAGGCCGGCCATCAGCAGCAGCGCCATGAACGGCGTGGTCTTCCAGATCTCGGCCAGCATGATGATCGCCAGCGAGCTGGCCCGCTCGGTCAGCGGCGCGCCGTCGCTGAACAGGTTCGCCAGGTAGCCCGTGCCCGGCGTCCACGCGTACCGCCAGGAGAACGCGGCGACCACCGTGACGATGCCGTACGGGATCAGCGCGGAGGTGCGCACGAGACCCCGGCCGACCAGCGTACGGTGCATGATCAGCGCGAGCCCCATGCCGAGCACCAGCTCGACCGCGACGGTGACCACGGTGATCAGCGCGGTCACGCCGAACGCCGTCCACCAGAACTCGTTGGTCAGCACGGTGACGTAGTTCTCCAGCCCGATGAACTCCCGCTCGTCGGGGAACCGCAGGTCGAAGCGCTGCAGCGACAGCCAGACCGAGTAGATGATCGGGTACGCGGTCACCAGCACCATCACCAGCGCGGCGGGCGCGCACAGCAGCCAGCCCAGCCGCCGCTCGGCCTTCTTGTTCTCGCTCAGCGGGGCCTTGCGGCCGCGGCCGCCCCGCTGGGCCGGCACCGCCGCGTCGCGGCCCGATCGGGTCGTCTCCTCGGCGGTCACGTCGGCGCCCGCCGGCGTGGCGTTGACGCTCATGCCGCCACCTCCCGGCGGACGGCGTCGGGTCGCCAGGTGCGCTCGGTCACGGCAGGACCCCCTTCGATTCGAGCGCGTCGGCGATGGCGTCGCGCAGTTCGTCGGCGGTGCGCTGCGGGTCGATGGCCGACGGCGGCGACAGGATCGCCGACATGACGGTGGAGATGCTCTGGTACGCCGGGGTCAGCGGCCGGACCGCCGGGTCCTTGAGCTCTTCGAGGATGGTGTCGCGCATCGGGTACGCCTCGGCCATCTCCGGGTCGGCGTAGACCTTCTCGATGGTCGGCGGCACGCCGTCGTTGATCGCGGAGAACTTCTGGTTCTTCTCGTTGCGGATGCACCGGGCCGCCTCGAAGGACTCCTCGGGGTGCCTCGAGTAGGCGCTGACGGCCATGTTGACCCCGCCGATGGTGACCTTGCTCGGGGTGTTCTCCTCGACGCCCGGGATGCGCGCCCAGCCGACCTGCTTCGCCAGCTCCGGGTTGGCCTCCTGCATCGCCGGATAGACGAACGGCCAGTTGACCTGGAAGGCGCCGTTGCCGGACTGGAACTCCAGCCGCACCGGGTCCTCCGTGGCGTTGCTGAACGACGGCGACGTCACGCCCGACGTGGCGAACCGCTGGAGCTGCTCCAGCGCCCGGACGGTGCCCGCGTCCATCACGGCCTGCTCGCCGTCGTCGCTGAGGATCTTGCCGCCCGCGCTCTCGGCGAGGGTGTTGTAGAGCACGACGAGGCCCTCGTACTGCGCGCCCATGGTGAGCACCTGGTGGGGCTTGCCCTGCTGCTTCAGCTCCTGCGCCGTGGAGATCATCTGGTCCCAGGTCTTCGGCGGCTCCGGCACGAGGTCCTTGCGGTACCAGAGCAGCTGCACGTTGGTGTTCTTCGGCGCGCCGTAGAGCTTGTCCTCGTAGCGGGCCGTCTCGAGGGGACCGGCGAGGGTGCCCTGCTCCACCTCGGCCTTGTCCTGCCCGGTCCACTCCAGGATCCAGTCGGCGCTGGCGAACTCCTGGGTCCAGGTGACGTCGAGGCCGAGCACGTCCATGCCGCTGTCCTGCGCGGCCAGCCGGCGCACCATCTGCACCCGCTGGTCGTCGGCCTGCCGCGGCAGCACCCGGTAGGCGATCTTGTAACGCCCCTGGGCCTGCTCGTTGCAGTCGTCGACGACCTTCTGCAGGTTCTGCTCCGGCGGGTAGTACAGGTTGATCGTGGGTGTTCCGCCGTCCCCGTCGGAACCGCAGGCGGCAGCCGTCGGCGCCACCAGCGTCAACGCCGCGGCGGCGGCCATCGCGCGCACGCGCGGCCGCCCCCGGCGTCGGGCCTTGTCAGGGTCGCTCATCACCCCTCCCCTCGTGTCGGCCAACAGCCGGGGTGGGGCTCCGTGCCCCGGCGCACGGCGGAACTCTCAGGGCGCTGACCAGCAAAAATCCGCGACCCCGGGGTTTCGTGGCCCCAACACTGCCCGACCTGCGAAGCGGCGAAACCTGACGCTGGTGAGACGGCCCCGACAGGGCCCGGTGTGACCTGGTTCACCGTCGTGCGGGGCGTCCCCGCCGCCCGTAGGCTCGGCCGATGGACGCCACCTTCTTCTTCGACCCCGCCTGCCCGTGGACCTGGCGCACCTCCCGCTGGCTGGTCGCCGTCGCCGACGCCCGCACCCTGCGCGTCGAGTGGCGGGCGTTCAGCCTGGCCATCCTCAACGAGGGCAACGTCGCGTCGCAGTTCGCCGAGGCGATGACCGCCTCCGGCCGGGCGCTGCGGCTGGTGGAGGCGCTGCGCGCCGACGGCCGCCACGACGACGCCGCCCGGTTCTACGCCGAGGTGGGGGCCCGCAGCCACGACGCCGGCAACCCGCTGTCGCCCGGGATCGTGGACGCGGCCGTCGAGGCGGCGGGCCTGGCGGAGGCCGCGCCGGCCCTCGACGACGACCGCTGGGACGAGGCGGTACGCGAGTCGCACGCGCTGGCGTACGCCTCCGCCGGCCCGGACGTCGGCTCGCCGGTGCTGATGGTGCCCGGCGCCGACCGGGGCGTCCACGGCCCGATCCTGACCGAGGTGCCCGGCACCGACGACGCCCTGACCGTCTGGGACTCGCTGCTGCCCCTGATCCGCATGCCCGCCTTCCACGAGATCAAGCGCGCCCGCCACTGACCGACTCTCCCCCTCCCCTCCCCTCCCCCTCCCCTCTTGCCCGGTTGATCATGACGTTGCCGGCGCGAATCGTCCGCTTCGCCGCAGTTAACGTCATGATCAACGGGCTGGCGGCGCGGAGAGGCGGGTGGTCGGTGGGCGGGCGTGGCGGGAGGGGGTCGGGCGGGGGCGGGCGGGCGGGATGATGGGGGCGTGATCGCGACCTTCAAGGACCTGTGTCTGGACGCCGCCGACTCCCGCGAGACGGGAGCCTTCTGGGCGCGGCTGCTCGACGGGGAGCTGGTGGACCTCGGCGACGGGGACACCCGCGTCGACCCCCCGGCGGGCCGCCCCGGCGCCGAGTCGATCTGGGTCAACCGGGTGCCCGAGCCACGTACGGGCAAGACCCGCGTACACCTGGACCTGCGGCTGGCCGAGGCCGACCCGGCGGCGCTGGTGGCGGCCGGCGCCCGGCTGGTGCGCGAGCCGGACGCGGAGATCGGCTGGTGGGTGCTGGCCGACCCGGACGGCAACCAGTTCTGCGCGTTCCCGCCCCGCGAGGGCACCCGGCCCGGCCCGTTCGAACTGGTCGTCGACGCGGCCGACCCCGCCGCCCAGGCCGCCTGGTGGGCCGGCGTGACCGGCGGCAAGGCCGAGGGCGACGACGCGGGCGTGGCCTCCGTGGTGGGCGCCGCGGGCTTCCCGTGGGACTGGTGGGTCTTCGCCCCGGTGCCGGAACGCAAGACCGTCAAGAACCGGATGCACTGGGACGTCGACCTGACCGACCCGGAGCCGACCGCGCTGGTCCGGGCCGGCGCGACGCTGCTGCGCGAGCCGGACGACGCCGTCAGCTGGTGGGTCCTGGCCGACCCGGAGGGCAACGAGTTCTGCGCCTTCGCGCCGCGTCCCACCCGGTGAGCGGCGGGCCCTCCGAGCCCGGGTCGGCGGCGGTGTTCAGCGCGGGGGGGCTCCCTGCGGCGGCCAGGATGCCCTCGATGAGGTCGGCAGCGCGGGGGGTGCCGCCCTCGGCTCGGGCGGCGGCCTGCAACCGCCTGGACCGGTCGGCGCGGTCCGGGTCCGTGACCAGGTCGTCCAGCGCCGTGCGCAGGGTCTCGGCGGTGGCGTCGGCGGTGTCCACGCGGCGGGCGACGCCGAGTTCCACGAGGCGGTCGGCGTTCATGAACTGCTCCGCTCCCTGCGGCACGGCGATCATGGGAACGCCGGCGAGGAGCCCCTCGCCGCAGCCGCCCATACCGGCGTGGGTGACGAAGGCGTCGGCCTGTTCGAGGATCGCCCGCTGTGGGACCCAGGAGTGCACCTCGACGTTGGGCGGGACGGCGCCGAGTTCCTCGACGTCGGTGTACCTGCCGATCTGGAGCACGACGTGCCAGCCGGGCAGGTCACCGAACGCGGCGATGCACTGGCGGTAGAACGCCGGCTGCCGCGTGTACGCCGAGCCGAGCGAGATCAGCAGCACGTGGTCCGCGGCCGGCGGGCGGGCCCACCGGCCGGTGTCCGCTCGGGTGTCGAGGCAGGGGCCGACGAAGGTAACCGTGTCGGTGTCGACCCGATCGGCGTGTGGTTGCATCGCTCGCGGAATGAGGGCAAGCGCCCGGGCGGGCGGGCCGGAGAACGCGTCCACGTCCAGAGTGGTCGCCCCGCACTCGGCGAGCCACCGAGCGAACCTGTTCCGGTACGCGTCGGCGCCCGGCAGCTTCCGCAGCTGCTCCGCGACTTCCTCCTGGTAGCCGTCCCAGCCGACGAACGTCGGGGACAGTTGCACGAGAGGGCGGCCCTGCGCCTCGGCGAGGGCCCGCGCGGCATAGGCCCCGATGTCGTAGAGGTACAGGTCAGCCGGATCGTCGTCGTAGACGGCGCGCAGCTGCGGGAGCGCCTGGACGGCGTCGTCGAGGAAGAGGCTCGCCGCGGCGATCGGGTCGGCGGGCCAGTCGTTGTCGGCGACGGGCAGCGTGGAGGTGCAGGGCACCAGCTCCGCGCCGGCGGACTCGATCCGGTCGGCCACGAACGGGTCGTTGGCGTAGGTGACCCGGTGCCCCCGGGCCACCAGCTCACGGATGAGCGCGAGGCTGGGCAGGACGTGGCTGACGATGGGGACGCCGACCATCGCGATGTGGGCGCGGCGACGGGACATGGGCGATCACTCGTTTCTGGCGCGGGACGGGTGCGGGCGGTGTGGCGGGGACCTGGTGTCAGGGCTGGTCGGACTGCGCGGCGGCCTCCTCCAGGTCGGCCACGGTCCCCGACATGATCGTCCGTACGTGCCTGGTGACGTGTTGCACCGGCCAGTCCCACCAGGCCACGGCGAGAAGCCGGGCGACGTCCGCGGCGTCGTAACGGGTGCGGATGAGCCGGGCGGGGTTGCCGCCGACGATGCCGTAGTCGGGCACGTCGCCGGTGACGACGGCGCCGGCGGCGATGATCGCACCGTGACCGATGCGTACGCCGGGCATGACCGTGGCGCCGTGGCCGAACCACACGTCGTTGCCGACGACGGTGTCGCCCCGGCCGGGCAGGTCGGTGATCAGGTCGAAGTGCTCCGCCCAGGAGCCACCCATGGTGGGGAACGGGAAGGTGGACGGGCCGTCCATGCGGTGGTTGGCGCCGTTCATGATGAACCGGGTTCCGGTCCCGAGCGCGCAGTACCTGCCGATGACGAGCCGCTCCGGACCGTAGTGGTAGAGCACGTTTCGCGTCTCGAACGCGGTCGGACGGTCCGGATCGTCGTAGTAGGTGAAGTCACCGACCTCGATCAGCGGCGACGTCACCAACGGTTTGAGCAGGACCACGCGCGGGTGCTCTGGCATGGGGTGAAGCACGGTGGGGTCGGCGGGAACGGGCGGCATCGTGGAGGTTGTTCCTCTCCGGCGAGACGATTGCGACAACTGTCGCGTTAAGATGCTGGCACAGCCCAGACCTTTTGATCAACCGGATACTGACTGGCTATGACAGACCCACTGGACACGACGTCGGACCGCCGTCCGGGCGGTCGCACCGCCCGCATCCGCGCGCAGGTTCTCGATGCGGTGCGCGCCGAACTCGCCGAACGCGGTCACGAGGGACTCACGGTGGAAGGCGTCGCATCGCGGGCGGGAGTGCATCGCGCCACGGTCTACCGGCGTTGGCGCGACGTCGGCGGCCTGCTCGTCGACGTCATCGCCGCAGCCGGGGAGATGGCCTGGCAGCCGCCGGACACCGGCTCCCTGCGCGGCGATCTGACGGCCCTCAACCGGGAGATCCAGGAGTCCCTGATCGTGCGGCCGTCATTCGCCGTCGCCCTGATGGCCGCCTCGTTCCACTCCGAACAGGCTGCGCGGGCTCAGACGCAGCTGTGGGCGGGCCGGTACGCCCAGTGCGAGGTCCTCGTCGAGCGCGCCATCGGGCGCGGTGAACTCCCCGCCCTGCACACGGACGCCCGGGGCCTGCTGATCGCCGCGACAGCGCCCCTCTACCACCAGCTGGTGCTCCTGCGTGCCGATCCGGACCCGCAACTCCCGGAACGGGCCGCGGAGGCGGCGGTCCTGGCGGCTGCCGCGGGCGCCTTCACCGTCCGTACGGAAGAAGGCGTGTGATCGAGGGGCAGGGAGCGAACGCGCGCGCGACCAGACCTCAACCGTTCGCCGCCGACGTCGACACGCCTCCGGCCGACCCCCGCCCCGTCCGATCGGTTGGTTCTCGCGGGAACCCGCCTGCATCGGCGGACCGGTTGGGCAGGATCGTCCCCAACGAGGAGGTGCCGTCGTGCAGGACACCCGCGCTCTCGCCCTGACGTTCGAGGTGAGCGGCCTGCCACCGGTCAAGACCGAGGCGCTGTCCGTCTTCGCCGCCGGGCACCGGCAGGCGACGAGGGTCCGCGCCCTGCTTCAGGCGGCCTGCGAGGCGGCCCAGCGCACCGGCTGGACCCCGCTGTCGGGGCCCGTCGAGGTGGACCTCGTGCTGCGCTGCCCGCCGGGGCACCGCACCTCCGACGCCAGCACCCTGCTGGGCGGGGTGTGCGCGGTGCTCCAGGACAAGAAGCGGGTGACCAGCATCGGTCTGGCGCACCTCGGCGTCCTCGTGGACGTCGCCCTCTACGACGACGACCGGCAGATCCGCCGGCTGTCGTACGTCGAGGAACCGGCGGAGGAGTTCTCGTACCGGGTGCGGGTCGCCGCCGTACCGGACGTGGTTTGACCGACGACCGCGGTGGGGTATCGCGGACGCCGACGAAGGGAGCGCCGATGTCGGAGCCACATGTCACGCTGGACCCTCGCGGGCTCGATCCCGTGCAGCAGAAGCTGCGCGGCCCGCTGGAGGACCAGCTGACCTCGGCGCTGCAGGCCGCGACGGAACGGGTCAGCGCCAGCTACGCCGGCGAGCCGGTCGAGCAGGTGTGCCAGCGGCTGCTCGACGAGACGCGCGGCGGCCTGCACCCCGACATCGCGGCCGGCTTCGAGCCGGACATGGACGAGTTCTGCCGCGTGGCGGTGGCGATCGTGCGCGGCGAGGTCTCCTGAGGCAGGCGCGACGGCCCGCACGCGAGGACGGGAGAGGTCACCGACGACCGTCGGCGAGAACCGCTTCGCTCATGCGTTCCCTGCGGCCAGCGCGCGGCGGGTGACGTCGGCCGGGGCCGCCGCGATGACCGCGTTGAGCGCGGCCATGGACGACTGCAGGTCGGCGATGGCCTGGGCGATGCGGCCGCGCTCCTGGTGGAGGTCGGCGAGCAGGTCCGGGCAGGTGGGGACCAGACGGTCGCCGGTGTCCCGCAGGCACGGCAGGACCGTGGTGATCGTCGAGGTGCTCAGGCCGGCGGCCAGCAGGCCGCGGATGCGGCGGACGACGGCCACGTCCTCCTCGACGTACTCCCGGTAACCGCTCGGGCGCCGCTGCGGGTGGAGCAGACCCTGCTCCTCGTAGTAGCGCAGCAGGTGCACGGCCACGCCGGTCCGCCGGGACAGCTCACCGATTCGCACCCAAACCTCCCTCGGCCTCGCGGACACGCCCGCTCGACTTGACTCTCATACCGATGTGAGACTTTAGCGTTTGCGCGTGAACGTAACCAAGGGTTTCGCGACGCTCGTGGCGTTGTGCGCGAGCGTCTTCGTCGTGGGTACCTCGGAGTACCTGATCGCCGGCCTGCTGCCCCAGGTGGGAGCCGATCTGCACGTCTCGGTGGGCACCGCCGGACAGGCGGTGACCGCGTACGCGCTCGGAGTGGTGGTCGGAGGGCCGATCGTGGCCCTGCTGACCGCGCGTCTGCCGCGAAGAGGGCTCGCCGTCGGTCTGATGCTGCTGTTCGCGGCGGGCAGCGCGATCAGCGCCGTGGCGCCGTCGTTCGGCGTGCTCCTGGCCGGTCGGGTGGTGTCCTCGCTCAGCCACGCCGCCTTCCTCGCCCTGGCGCTGGTGACGGCGACCCGGGTGGTGCCGGCCGAGAAGACGGGCTCGGCCATCGCCACCGTGGCCTCCGGATTCACCGTGGCCACGCTCCTCGGGGTACCGCTGGGGGCGCTGCTCGGGCAGAGCGCCGGTTGGCGGGCTCCGTTCGGCCTGCTGGCCGCCCTCGCCCTGGCGGGCGCCGTGCTCCTGGCCGCCGTGCTGCCCAGGGAGGCCGCGCCGTCGACGCGGCTGCGTGACGAGGTACGCGTGGTGACGCGTCGACCGGTCATGCTCGCCATCGCCACCACGGCGGTGGGCTTCTCCGGGGTCGCCACGGTATTCACCTACATCGCCCCGCTGCTGACCCGCGTCGCCGGCTTCTCCGCCGCGACGGTCTCCGGTCTGCTGCTCGCCTACGGCGCGGGCAGCTTCCTCGGCAACCTCACCGCCGGAAAGCTGACCGACAGGTCCATGAGCGCCACCGTGCGGGGGGTCTTCGGCGGGCTGGCGGGGACCCTCCTGCTCATCCCGTTCGCCCTGGTGTGGCAGCCCACCGCCGTGGTCGCGGTGCTGGTGCTCGGCCTGCTCGCGACCGCGACCATCGCCCCGTTGCAGGGGCTGATCCTGCGGCACGCGGGCGCCGCTCCCACCTTGGCCGTCTCCGTCAACGTGGGCGCATTCAACCTCGGCGCCGCCGCGGGCTCGGTCATCGGCGGCGCGATCGTCGCCGCCGGCGCCCTCCGCTGGACCGGCCTGGCGGGCGCGGTGCTGAGCCTGGTCGGACTGGCCCTCACCTATCTGGTCCTGCCCCGAACCCGAGCGTCGGCGCGGGACGCCGAACGCGAGGTACCCGTGGCCGCCTGACCCTCCTTCCGTCCGCCCGCACAGCAGATCGCCATGCGCGTCGTCCGGACTCCTGGCCACGCCGGGACTCGCCGGCGGCCCGGCCCGGCGGCCTGAGCCCGGCGGCTCGGACCGCACGACGGAGGTGGTCGAGCCGAGCCGCGCGTCAACGGCCGTGTCGTCACCCGGCGGGGCCGCAACGGCCGTGCAGTCGTCCGGCGAGGTCTCGGGAGGAGGCGAGCCCTCGCCGGACGGCACTGCCGAGTTCGTCGACGACGGCCTCCGCCGGCACGACGATCGTGGTGTCCGTGAACACGAACCCGAGGCCGGCGCCCCGGTTCTCGGTGGCGACGACCAGGTAGCCGCCGGAGTCGTCGCGCTCGACGCCCACCGCCCGGGCACCCCGCGCGAAGGCCGCGACGGTACGGACCCGCGCCAACGCCAGCAGCGGTCGCAGGAACTCCCGCACGTCCGCCGCCGTGACGTCCCGCAACGGTTCCTCGCCGGCCCGCAGACCGTCGCGCACCAACGCGCCGAGCCGGCCGTCGGCCACCCCGCCGGCGACCGCCTCGCACCAGCCGTTCACCACCCTCGGGCCGCCCACCACACGGGAGTGGCTGGACACGTAGAGGCGGCCGTCGTCGCGCTGGTAGACGTCGACCCAACCGCTCATCTCAGCGGCGGTCGAGGTTCGTGGTCGCGGCGGCCGGGGCGGCGACCGCTCGCGCGCCCGCAAGCCTCCCCCACACCTCGGCGGCAGTGGCGGTGGCCGCGAGCGTGCCGCGTCGTGTGCTGGCGATGGGCGACTTGCGGGGCTCCCCTGGCGTCACGATGTCCCGGGCTCCTTCGCGTCGAGCCGGGGGTGGCCTCGGGCCCCTGCCGGGCGGGTCAGGACCGGGTCCGCAACTCCCCGATCCTGACCCCCAGCCGTCCGGCGTGGTAGCGGACTTCGCCGGATGAGCGCGCGGGGCGTGGCACGCCGCCCGCGCCGGGCTCAACACGGCGAGCCTGCTGCCTGCACTCAGCTCCACGGTGCCCAACTACCGGACTTCGGCGCGCCCCCGACTCACCCCGAGGAGCCGTGAGCGCCGGATCAGGCTAGGCGTGCCGCCGGGGGCCGGACAAGGACGGACCGGGGCCTGCCGAGGGTGATTGATGTCAAGGTGAAAAAGCGGCATGTCGACGTAACACGGCCATGCCGAGCAACGCTGTTTCCCGTCGAGGCGACCACCGCGTCGCCGCTGCCCGCGCCGCCGCCGACACCCGGCAGGCGGCCCCGCCGACACCCGGCAGGCGGCCCCGGCGGCGACCGGCAGGCGGCCCCGGCGGCGACCTGCCCGGCGGCCGGCGGCAGCGGCGGCCGACGGCAGCGGCGGCCGACGGCAGCGGCGGCCGACGGCAGCGGCGGCGGCCCCGCGGCAGCGGCGACCGACGGCAGCAGCCAGCGGCGGCCAGGGACAGCCTACGGCCCCAGGGCGCCGTCGGACCGCAGCCCAGGGGCCCGCGGTGGCGGCCGGCGTCCGGCTCAGAAGTGCAGCAGCAGTTCGGGGAAGGCGGACAGCCGCAGCACGCCCCGGTCGGCCGGGTCCAACTCGTCGTGCTCAAGCACCCAGGTGTGGTCGTTGGGGATGAACACGGCGTTCATGCCGGCGGCGCGCGCGGGCAGGATGTCGGACTTCGGGGAGTTGCCGATCATCCACGCGCCGGCCGGGTCGAGGTCGTGCTCCCGGGTGAGCCACCGGTAGGTGTCGACGTCCTTCTCCGGCACGATGTGCGCGGCCCGGAAGTGGTGCAGCAGCCCGCAGGCGTCGAGCTTGCGCTGCTGCTCCTCGCGGTCGCCCTTGGTCAGCAGCAGCAGCTCGTGCCGCCCGGCCAGCTCGTCGAGCGCCTCAGCCACCCCGGGCATCAGCTCGACCCGGTGCTCGACCAGCGCCACCGCCAGGCCCTCGATCTCGCGCCGCTCCGCCTCCGTGGCGGGCCGCTGACGCAGCCGCTCCAGGCACTCCGCCAGGCTGCGCAGGAACACCTTGCTGCCGTACCCGTGGGCGACCGCGTTGGCCCGCTCGACGTCGTCGAGGATGGCCCGGGTCTCGGCCCGGTCGAGGGTCGGGTGGTCCAGCCACTCCAGGAAGTCGTCGATCACCCGCTCGAACAGGACGTTGTTCTCCCAGAGCGTGTCGTCGGCGTCGAAGACGAGCACCTGCCCGTCGCGCCGGCCCGGCGCCTCCCCCATGACTCCCCCACTCCCCGATGCGACCCCGAACCAACCTGCCGAGGGCGCACCCATGTGATCTTGGACAGTTCCCGTGCGGTGCGAACCGTAACTGTCCAAGATTTCGAGCGACAAGCGAGTTGCCAACGGCACGCGCGTTGCGAACGGCACGCGCGTTGCAGGCGGCGCGCGCGTTGCGGGCGGCGCGCGCGTTGCGGGCGGCGCGCGCGTTGCGGGCGGCGCGCGATCAGGGGCGGCGCGCGTTGCGGGCGGTGCGCGATCAGGGGCCGGGGTGCGGGGTCGGGGGTGCGGGGTCAGGGGTTGGTGAGCAGCCGGGCCACGATCATCTCCTCGCGCTGTTCCTGCTTGTCGGGGCGCAGCCGCCCGCCCCGAGTCAGCATGACCGTGCCGTGCAGCAGCGCCCAACCGACCTCGGCGAGCGTGTCGGGATCACGGCCGGCGGCCAGCGGCGCCAGGGCCGCGCGCAGTTCGGCGAAGGCCGCCCGGGGCGCCCCGGGACCCGGGTCGCGGCCCAGGGTGAGGTCCGAGGTGTGGGCGAGCATCGCGTCGTAGACCTCGGGACTGGCGTACGCGAAGTCCAGGTAGGCCGTCACCACGGCCGGCCACTCGCCGTGCTCGCCCCCGGCGGCGGCCTCCCGGGCGGCGGCGAGCGCGGCGGCCAGGTCGGCGAAGCCGAGCACCGCCACGGCGGACATCAGCGCGGCGGGATCCGGAAACCAGCGGTAGACGACCTCGATGTCGATCCCGATCCGCTCGGCCAGCCGGCGATGGGTCACCGCCGCCCACCCCTCCGCCTCGGCCAACTGCCGGGCGGCCAGCGCCACCCGCCCGCGCTCGGCCGCCGCGGCGGCTGGTCCGGCTACCGGCGACACGCCTCCGTCTGCTGGCGACACGCCGCCGATGCTAGCGAGCGTCACCGCCTGTGACGACTCCGCGACCGATTGACGACTCTCGCCGGCCGGGTACGGCGGGCGGGAGCCGGGACGGCACCTCGGCGCGGGGACAGCTCCGTCGCGACGACGGGCTGGTCCGGCCGGGGCCGACCACCGGCGGGTGGACGAGCCAGCCGGCGCGCGACCCAACCGTCCACCCGGTCCGTCCGATCGGCGCAAACCTCCGCAGCGACACGGGCAGGTCGGCGCCGCAGGGTCCGATCGGCCCGGCGCGCCGCGCCGACACGGGCGGGTCAGCGCCGCAGGGTCAGGATCAGGTCGGCCACCAGCGCCGTCCAGCCGGTCTGGTGCCAGGCGCCCAGGCCCGCGCCGTTGTCGCCGTGGAAGTACTCGGGGAAGCAGATCAGGTCCCGCCAGTCCGGATGGGTCTGGAAGAGCTGGGCGGCGCCGTAGATCGGCCGCCGGCCCCAGCCGTCGCGGGTGAACAGCGAGACCAGCCGCGCGGAGAGGTCGTCGGCGATCTCGTCGAGCGTCCGCTTCACCCCCGACCGGGTCGGATACTCCACCTGGAGGTCGTCGCCGAAGAAGGCGGCGTAGTCGCGCAGCGCGCTGATCAGCAGGAAGTTCGTCGGCATCCAGATCGGGCCGCGCCAGTTGGAGTTGCCCCCGAACAGGCCGCTGGTCGACTCGGCCGGCTCGTAGCCGACGCTGAACTCCTGCCCGCCGAGGGTCACCGAGAACGGCTTGTCCAGGTGCGCCCGCGACAGCGTCCGCAGGCCGTACTCGGAGAGGAACTCGTCGGTGTCGAGCATCCGGGCCAGCAGCCGTACGATCTGCTCCGGGCCGACCATCGACAGCAGCCGGTGCTGGCGGCCGTCCGGCCCGAGCCGCCGGGCGCCGATGACGTCGGCGTACTCGGGGCGGTTGGTGAGGAACCAGCGCAGCCGCGCGTTCAGCTCGGGCAGCCGGTGCAGGGTACGGGCGGTGAGCCGGGTCGTCGCCGCCAGCGGCAGCAGCCCGACGACCGAACGGACCCGCAGCGGCACCCTCGTGCCGTCGGCCAGCCGCAGCACGTCGTAGAAGAAGGCGTCCTCGGCGTCCCACAGCCCCTGCTCGTACGCGGCGGCGGCGATGTAGGCGAAGTGCTCGAAGAACTTGGTGGCGGTGTCGACCCAGGTGCGGTCGTGCTCGGCCAGCACGACGGCGATGTCGAGCAGGTTGAGCGCGTACATCGCCATCCAGGCCGTGCCGTCGGACTGCTCCAGCACCCCGGCCACCGGCAGCGCCGCCGAGCGGTCGAACGGGCCGACGTTGTCCAGCCCGAGGAAGCCGCCCTCGAAGACGTTGTTGCCGACGGTGTCCTTGCGGTTGACCCACCAGGTGAAGTTGAGCAGCAGCTTGTGCATCACCCGGGCCAGGAAGTCGTGGTCCCGGCCGCCGTCGATCTCGAACACCTTCAGCGCCGCCCAGGCGTGCACCGGCGGGTTCACGTCGCCGAACGCCCACTCGTACGCCGGGATCTGCCCGTTGGGGTGCAGGTACCACTCGCGCAGCAGGAGCAGCAGCTGGTCCTTGGCGAAGCCGGGGTCGACCCGGGCGATGCTGACGCAGTGGAAGGCCAGGTCCCAGGCCGCGTACCAGGGGTACTCCCACGGGTCCGGCATGGAGATCACGTCGAAGCTGTTCATGTGCCACCAGGCGCTGTTGCGCCCGTGCCGGCGTCCCGGCGGCGGCGCGGAGCCGGGGTCGCCCTCCAGCCACCGCTTGACGTCGAAGTGGTAGAACTGCTTGCCCCACATCAGCCCGGCGATGGCCTGGCGGGCCACCAGGGCCTCGTCCGGGGTGGCCGCGGCCGGGATCACCCCGGCGAAGAAGCGGTTGGCCTCCGCCCGGCGGGCCCACACCACCGCGTCGAAGCCGTCGCCCAGGTCCGCCGGGGGCGGCGGGGCGCCGCCGGGCGGCGGGGCGGTGCGGGTCAGCCGCAGCCGGATCCGCCGCTGCGCCCCGGCCGGCACGTCCAGCACGTAGTGCAGCGCGCCCTTGGTGCCCTCCCGCGCCGGGTTGACCGTCGCGGCCCCGTCGACCACGTGGTCGTTGATGCCGTCCTTCGGGTAGCGGGACCGGCCGGGCAGCCCCCAGAGCCGCTCGGCGTTGGAGTCGTTGTCGCAGAGCAGCGGCGTCGGCTCGCCGTCGCCCTCCAGCAGCAGCTGCCCGAGCACCCCGTGCTCCCCGACCAGCCGCGAACCCTCACCCACGAGCCGGGGCACCCGGTCGCCGCCGGGCAGCCCCCACGCCCAGGTGTTGCGGAACCAGAGGGTGGGCAGCACGTGCAGGGTGGCCGCCCGGTCGCCGCGGTTGGCGACCGTGATCACCACGCACATGTCCGTCGGGCTCGCCTTGGCGTAGTCGACGGTCACCGCCCAGTACCGGTCGTCGTCGAAGATGCCGGTGTCGACCAGCTCGTACTCGGTGTCGTCCCGGCCGCGCAGCGCGTTCACCGCGACCAGCTCGTCGTAGGGGAAGGCGGCCTGCGGGTAGTGGTAGCGCCAGCGCATCCAGGAGTGGGTGGGGGTGGAGTCCTCGTACCACCAGTATTCCTTGGCGTCCTCGCCGTGGTTGCCGCCGTCGCCGCCGAGGCCGAACATCCGCTCCTTGAGGATCGGGTCCCTGCCGTTCCACAGCGCGAGGGCGAAGCAGAACGTCTGCCGGTCGTCGCAGACGCCCGCCATGCCGTCCTCGCTCCACCGGTAGGCTCGGGACCGCGCGTGGTCGTGCGGGAAGTAGTCCCAGGCCGTACCGTGCTCGCTGTAGTCCTCCCGTACCGTCCCCCACGCCCGTTCGGACAGATAGGGACCCCATGCGCGCCAGTCCTGCTCGCCGGCGTCGGCCTGAGCCAGCCGGAGCCGTTCGGGGTCGGGCGCGCGGTCGTCGGTGGGCGGCACGTCGGTGATCACTCGCACATCTTCGACGCCGCCGGGGGACTTCACCACACGGGCCATTGTCGTCGTGGTCCGTCGCACGCCGCCGCCGGTGGAGGAAAGTTGATGGATCTTCGTTTCGGGCCGCAGGTGTGCGGGGACGTCGCCGCGGGGACGGCCCGGGAGTGGCTGGTCACCGACGGCCTCGGCGGGTACGCCACCGGCACGGTGAGCGGGCTGCGCACCCGCCGCTACCACGGCCTGCTGGTGGTGGCCGGCGAGACGCCGGCGTCCCGCCGGGTGGGACTGGTCAGCCTGGACCCGGCCCTGCTGTTCCCCTCGGGCGCCCTGGTGCGCCTCGGCGCGCACGAGTGGGCCTCCGGCGACGTCGACCCGCGCGGCTTCGAGCTGCTGGAACGGTTCGACCTGACCGACGGGCTGCCCCGGTGGCGCTGGCGGGTCGGCGACGTGGTGGTCGAGCGGGAGCTGGCGATGACGCACGGCCGGTCGTGCGTGGCCGTGGTGCACCGGCTGGTCTCCGGCGGGCCGGTGCGGCTCGACCTGGCGGCGGTCTGCACCTGGCGCGACGCGCACGGCGAGCGCCGCGCCGACGGCCCCGCCCCGCGGGTCGAGCCGGCGCCCGGGGGCGCGGTGGTCGAGAGCGGGTTCCGGCTGGCCGGGCCGGACTGGACCCCGCAGGGCCAGTGGTGGCTCGGCGCGCACCACCGGGAGGAGGCGGCGCGCGGCCTCGCCCCGGACGAGGACCTCTGGTACGCCGGCCGCTTCTCCGGCGAGCTGGCCCGCCCGGGCGACACGGTGTCGGTGCTCGCCTGGGCCGGCGACCTGGCGCAGGAGCCGCCGCCGGCGACGGAGGTGGTCGCGGCGGCCCGGGCCCGCAACCGGCGGGTGGTGGCGGCGGCGAAGCCGGCCGACCCGGTGACGGCGACGCTCGCGCTGGCCGCCGACGCGTTCGTCGTCGACACGGCCACCGGGCCCGACGTGGTGGCCGGCTACCCGTGGTTCGGCGCCTGGTCGCGGGACACGATGATCTCCTACGAGGGGCTGTTCCTCTGCACCCACCGGGCCGACGAGGGCCGGGAGCTGCTGCGGGCGTACGCGGCGACGCTGTCGGAGGGGATGCTCGCCAACACCGCCGACACCGGCCGGGTCGAGTACAACACCGTCGACGCGACGCTGTGGTTCCTGCACGCGGTCAGCCGGCACGTCACGGTCACCGGCGACACCGACCTCGGCGACGAGCTGCTGCCCGCGCTGCGCGGGGTGGTCGACGCGCACGTGGCCGGCACCCGGTTCGGCATCGCCGTCGACCCGGCCGACGGGCTGCTCAGCCAGGGCGGCACCCCCGGCACGGCGCTGACCTGGATGGACGCCCGGGTGTACGGGGTGCCGGTCACCCCGCGCACGGGCAAGCCGGTGGAGGTCAACGCGCTGTGGGTCAACGGGCTGGCCGGCCTCGCCGAGCTGACCGAGCTGGCGGGGCGGGACGCGGGCGAGCTGTGGCGGCTGCACGGGCGGGCCGTCGCGGCGTTCCGGGCCCGGTTCCCGGCCCCGACGGGCTGGCTGCACGACGTGGTGGACGCGCCCGCCCCGGCGTACCCGCTGGGTGGGGCCGCCCGGCACGACGACGACCTGCTCCGCCCGAACCAGTTGCTGGCCTGGTCCCTGCCGCACGCCCCGCTGGAACCCGACGAGGCCACGCTGCGCCGGATCGCGGCCGGGCTGCTCACCCCGCTGGGTCCGCGCAGCCTCTCCCCCGACTCGCCAGAGTTCGCCGGGCGGCACCGGGGCGGGCCGGCCGAGCGGGACGGCGCCTACCACCAGGGCACGGTCTGGCCGTGGCTGCTCGGCCCGTACGTCGACGCCGCCCGGCGGGCCAAGATGCCGGTTGACGACCTTTTCGTAGGCATCGAGGCCCATTTGACCGAGTACGGGCTAGGATCGGTGAGCGAGACGGCCGACGGCCTCGCGCCGCACGGCGCGACCGGTTGCCCGTTCCAGGCGTGGTCGGTCGCCGAGACGCTGCGCGTCCGCCGCGACGGTCGGTAGCGCTTTACACGACGGCAACGGCGGCGTCTCCGCCGGTTAGCCCGGCGCCAGCAGGATGGGTCCCGATCCGGTCGCGACGACCGACGGGCACCCGCCGTGGTGCCCGTGCGCGCGCTCGGGGACAACTCGAAGGGGGCCGCATGTCGCCAGACGCCGACGTGATCGACATCCACCCCGCCCGGCGGCAGCGGGTGCTGATGCTCTCCTGGGAATATCCGCCGGTGCTCGTCGGCGGCCTCGGCCGGCACGTGCACGCCCTCTCCGTCGCCCTCGCCGCCGCCGGACACCACGTCACCGTCGTCACCCGCCACGCCGACGGCGCACCCCTCGAGGAATACGCCGACGGCGTCCGCATCCTCCGCGCCACCGAGGACCCCGTCACCTTCCCCCTGGCCACCCCCTCCCTGCTCGCCTGGACCATGGCCTTCAACCACACCCTCACCCGCGCCGCCCTCCGCGCCACCGAAACCGACACCTACGACGTCATCCACGCC
>NZ_JBSGDY010000062.1:0-30970 GCF_053602615.1 Micromonospora sp. NPDC004336 | reverse complement strand
GCTAACCGATCTACCGGAGACCTCAACCTTTAGCGATCACCGCCACGCCGGGCCCACCTCACCGCCCAACACGGCCCTTACGAAACACGGGCTAGGGCTCCTCCCTGGTGAGGCCTGACCGTGCGTCGAGACGGCAACGGATACCGCGTCTACGACGACGATGCTCTGAGACAGGCGCGTACCGCGCTGAAGCTGCGGCGAGTGGGGCTTTGCTTGCCGGAGGTCGCAGCGGCCATGGCACCGACGAAGGCGGCGGCACAGGCGGTCGTCCGGGCAAAGATCGCCGCGCTCGAGAGCGACGTCGGCCGTACGACGGCAGGCCATCGAACTCGTCGCCGCACCGCCCGCGTAGTCGGGCCGCCCACTGTCACGAGACCGGGCAGCAGCGGAGGCTTCACCCCACACCGGTCAGGCGGCGGGCCAGTCCTGGGAGGCAAGACGCGGCGAGACCGCCCCCGGAGGGGCGGCCTCGAGCCAGGAGAGGAACCCGGTGACGGTGGACCGCGCCATGGCGATCTCGACCGGAGCGTGGTCGCTGGTGCAGCGGAGGATCACCCAGTCGGCGGGCATCGAGAGGCGCTCCTGCCCCTCGGGCAGCCGCCGCCGCTCCACCGCCAGCTTCTTGCGGGAGAGCACCCGGGTGGGGCGTACGGCGAAGCTGAACATCCGGTACCACCGGAGTTCGTCGCCGACGAACCGGCCGAAGCCGGGCGACCAGCCGCGGCCGTCGAGCATCGTCGAGGTCCGGACGCCGAGCCGGATGATGCCCCCACTGCGGGTGACGACGGCCCGACGGGCGAAGAGGATCAGGAGCGCGCCGAGGATGACGGCGAAACCGATTCCGATCCCTTCGACGATCCCCATCGGCGGTGCGGCTCAGCGACTCTGCGCGGCGGAAATCGGGGTGGCGGTCTCGGCCAGGATGGTGACGCCCTCCGCGCTCACCGAGAGGAAGCCCCCGGCGACCTCGTAGGAGACCTGCTCGCCGCCGGCGACCTTGATGCGCACCTGGCCGGGCTCGGCGAGCTGGCCGAGCAGGGGCGCGTGCCCCGGCAGCACACCCAGCTCACCCTCGGTCGTCCGGGCCACGACCATCTCGGCGTCACCGGACCAGACCTTCTCCTCGACGGCTACGAGCTCGACGTGAAGCTGCTGTGCCACGCTGTCTCCTTGCTGCGGCGGCGGATTGTCGAAAGTCTAGTCTTGCCGCCGGCGCGCCCCCAACGCGGGTGGCGAGACCTGCGCCACGGCTACTTGGCCTTGTTCTGGAAGTCGGGGTGCTCCAGCAGGAACGCGTCGAGCTGCTCGTTGTGCAGGGCGGTGAAGAAGTCCTCGACCTCCGGCTCGAAGCGCTCGCCCCGGTACTTCCCATTCTCGGTGACGCCACCGCCGGGCAGCTTGACCATCTGGATGCTCTCCGGGCGGAGGTTCTTCAGCGCCAGACCGAAGTCGATCACGCTGTTGCCGCGACCGCTGAAGATCAGCGACTGGCCGGCCGCCCGCAGCACCCGGTCCAGCTTGATCGGGTTGGTCACCACGTCGGCGCTGAGCGCCTGGCCCGCCATGGCCTTGACGAACTGCTGCTGGTGGCGCTGGCGGCCGTAGTCGCCGTCCGGCACGCCGTTCTTCGGGTAGCGCTGGCGGACGTAGTCGAGCGCCTGCCAGCCGTTGAGGTGCTGGGTGCCCTTCTTGTAGACCGCCTGCGGGCCGATGTAGCCGTCGCCGTACGGGTTGCCCTTGCGGTGCTTGCCGTCCGGCTCCCGGTGCTCGGAGCGCACCTCGCGCTCGATGTAGAGGTCGACGCCGCCCATCGCGTCGACGATCTTCTGGAAACCGTTGAAGTTGATGATCGCGCCGGCGTCGAAGCGCTTGATGCCGGTGACCCGCTGCACGGTCGTGGCGAGCAGCTCGAAGCCCTGCGCCGCGCTCGGATTCTGCCCCTGCACCTCGCTGCCGCGTGACATGGCCGCGTTGATCCGGTCCCGGCCACCGTCGTAGCCGGCCTTGTCGAACCGGGGGATCTCCACGATCAGGTCGCGGGGCAGGGAGAAGAGGTACGCCCGGTCCATCGCCTCCGGCACGTGCAGCACCATGATCGAGTCGGCCAGCGGCGGGGTCTCCGGCTTGCGCGGGTCGATGCCGACCAGGAGGATGTTGAGCGGGCCCTTGATGTCGCTCTTGCGCTCCTTCGCCCCGGCCGCCTGGTCGCCGAAGAGGTCGGCCTTGCCCACCGCGCCCTCGTAGCGGGCCATCAGCGCCTCGGTGCCGACCAGGACCACGCCGCTGAGCAGCATGAGGACGGCGCCGAAGATGGTGCAGCCCCGGGCCCAGCGCGGCACCCCCGACCACATGGACGACTTGCCGCCGCCCTTGCCGGCCTTACCCACGATCATCTCCGTTCGTCACGCCCACGATCAGGAGACGGGCGCACGCAGCCGATTGGTTGCACAGATCGACGCCCGCGACAGGCGGGCGCGCGGATCGACGGTACCTCGCGTCCGGCTTGATCGCCGAGCGCGCGAACCGGGCAGCGGCGATCATAGGGCCCGAAGATGAACGAAAGGCCGCCCCGGCATTGCCGGGACGGCCTTCGTCAGGACCGACAGGTCAGCCCTTCATCAGCTCCGCAGCCTTGCGCTCCAGGTCCTCCAGGCCGCCGCACATGAAGAAGGCCTGCTCGGGGAAGTGGTCGTACTCGCCCTCGCTGATCTTCTTGAAGGCCTCGATGGTCTCCTGGATCGGGACCGTCGAGCCCGGCACGCCGGTGAACTGCTCCGCCGCGTAGGTGTTCTGCGACAGGAAGCGCTCGATCCGCCGCGCGCGCTGCACGGTGATCTTGTCTTCCTCGGAGAGCTCCTCGATACCGAGGATGGCGATGATGTCCTGCAGGTCCTTGTACTTCTGCAGGATCCGCTTCACCTCGGTCGCCACCGCGAAGTGCTCGGCGCCGACGAACTCCGGGGCGAGGATCCGGGACGAGGACGCCAGCGGGTCCACGGCCGGGTAGATGCCCTTGTCGGAGATCGACCGCTCTAGGTTGGTGGTCGCGTCGAGGTGGGCGAACGTGGTGGCCGGAGCGGGGTCGGTGTAGTCGTCCGCCGGCACGTAGATCGCCTGCATCGAGGTGATGGCCTGGCCCCGGACGGAGGTGATCCGCTCCTGGAGCTCGCCCATCTCGTCGGCCAGGGTCGGCTGGTAACCCACGGCGCTCGGCATGCGGCCGAGCAGGGTGGAGACCTCCGAACCGGCCTGGGTGAAGCGGAAGATGTTGTCGATGAAGAGCAGCACCTCCTGCTTCTTCACGTCGCGGAAGTACTCCGCCATGGTCAGCGCGGAGAGGGCGACCCGCAGCCGGGTGCCCGGCGGCTCGTCCATCTGGCCGTAGACCAGCGCGGTCTTGTCGATGACGCCGGACTCGGTCATCTCGGCGATGAGGTCGTTGCCCTCACGGGTGCGCTCACCCACGCCGGCGAAGACCGACGTACCACCGAAGTTCCGGGCGACACGGGTGATCATCTCCTGGATGAGCACCGTCTTGCCCACGCCCGCGCCGCCGAACAGGCCGATCTTGCCGCCCTTGACGTACGGGGCGAGCAGGTCGATGACCTTGATGCCGGTCTCCAGCATCTCGGTCTTCGGCTCCAGGTCCGCGAAGGCCGGGGCCTTGCGGTGGATGCCCCAGTGGTCGTCGGGCTGGAGCGTCTCGCCCTCGGTGAGGTTGAGGCACTCGCCGATCGCGTTGAACACGTGGCCCTTGACCGTGTCGCCCACCGGAACGGTGATCGGCGAGCCGGTGTCGCGCACCTCGGTGCCGCGGACCAGGCCGTCGGTCGGCTGCATCGAGATGGCGCGGACCATGTTGTCGCCCAGGTGCTGGGCGACCTCAAGGGTCAGCGTCTTCTCGCCGCCCGAGAGCGTCACGTTGACGTGCAGGGCGTTGAACAGGGCCGGCATGACGTCGCGCGGGAACTCGGCGTCGACGACCGGGCCGATGACCCGGACCACGCGACCGGTGGCCGTCTTGGTCTCCGCTGGTCCCCCAGCGGCAGTCGATACAGTCATCACACTTCACTTCCCGACGCGGCCAGCGCGTTCGCGCCGCCGACGATCTCGCTGATCTCCTGGGTGATCCCGGCCTGGCGGGCCGAGTTCATCTCACGCGTGTACTTCTCGATCATCTCTTCGGCGTTGTCGGTGGCGCTCTTCATCGCCCGCCGACGGGCCGCCGACTCGCTCGCCGCCGACTCCAGCAACGCCGCGTAGATCCGCGTGTTGATGTACTTCGGCAGCAGCGCGTCGAGCAGCGCCTCCGCGTCCGGCTCGAACTCGTACGCCGGCAGCGCGCCCTCGGACCGCGGCCGGTCCTCGACCTGCATCGGCCCCATGATCTTCGTGACCGGGGTCTGGGTCATCAGGGAGTGGAACTCGGTGTAGACGATGTGCAGCTCGTCCACCCCGCGCACCCCGTCCGCCCCCGGGCCGCCGTCGACGTCGTCCGCACCGGCGGTGAACGCCTTGATCAGCGTCTCACCCACGGTGCGGGCGTCGGCGAACGTCGGCTGCTCCGAGAACCCGGTCCAGTTGGCCTCGATCGGCCGGTCGCGGAACCGGAAGAACCCGACGCCCTTGCGCCCGATGACGTAGAGCACCGGCTCCTTGCCGTCGGCCCGCAGCCGGGCGATCAGCGACTCGGCCATCTTGATCGCGTTGGAGCTGTAACCGCCGGCGAGGCCGCGGTCGGAGGTGACCAGCAGGACGCCCGCCCGCCGCACCTTCGGACGCGGGGTGAGCAGCGGGTGGTCGATCCGGGCGTTGGACGCCAGCGCCGTGAGCACACCGGTGACGGCCTGGGCGTACGGCAGGGACGCCTCCACCCGGGCCTGGGCCTTGGCGATCCGGCTCGTCGCCACGAGCTCCATCGCCTTGGTGATCTTCTTCATCCCCTTCGCCGAGCGGATCCGTTGACGAAGAACGCGTACCTGGGCCGCCATGGATCAGCCCTTACTGGTTCTCGGCCGGGCGGTCGCCCGCGCCGTCCCGGTAGCGGGTCACCGTCTCGCGGTTCTCGTCGCCCTCCAGCGGCGAGGCCGGGGCCTCGTTGATCCGCCGCTCGTCGGCCTTGCCGAGGAAGACCTGCTTGAAGTCGGCGATGGCGGCGTCGAGCGAGCCGATGATGTCGTCGTTCCACTGGTGGTCGGCGATCGAGGCCAGCACGCCCTCGTGCTTGTGCCGCAGGTACTGGAGGAACTCCGACTCGAAGCGGCGGATCTCACCCACGGGGATGTCGTCCAGCTTGCCCTCGGTGCCGGCCCAGACCGAGACGACCTGCTCCTGCACCGGGTACGGCGAGTAGTTCGGCTGCTTGAGCAGCTCGACCAGGCGGGAACCGCGGTCCAGCTGGGCCCGGGAGGCCTTGTCCAGGTCGGAGGCGAAGGCGGAGAACGCCTCCAGCTCGCGGTACTGGGCCAGGTTGAGGCGCAGCGAACCGGCGACCTTCTTCATCGGCTTCACCTGCGCGGCGCCACCGACCCGGGAGACCGAGGTGCCGACGTTGATGGCCGGCCGGACGCCCTGGTTGAACAGGTCGGTCTCGAGGAAGATCTGGCCGTCGGTGATGGAGATGACGTTGGTCGGGATGAAGGCCGAGATGTCGTTGGCCTTCGTCTCGATGATCGGCAGGCCGGTCATCGACCCGCCGCCCATCTCGTCGGAGAGCTTCGCGCAGCGCTCCAGCAGGCGGGAGTGCAGGTAGAAGACGTCACCCGGGTACGCCTCGCGGCCCGGCGGGCGACGCAGCAGCAGGGACACGGCGCGGTACGCCTCGGCCTGCTTGCTCAGGTCGTCGAAGACGATCAGGACGTGCTTGCCGCCGTACATCCAGTGCTGCCCGATGGACGAGCCGGTGTAGGGGGCGAGGTACTTGAAGCCGGCCGGGTCGGAGGCCGGGGACGCGACGATGGTGGTGTATTCCATCGCGCCCGCCTCCTCCAGGATGCCCTTGATCGAGGCGATCGTGGAGGCCTTCTGGCCGATGGCGACGTAGATGCAGCGGACCTGCTTCTTCGGGTCGCCGGAGCGCCAGTTGTCCCGCTGGTTGAGGATGGTGTCCAGCGCGACCGTGGTCTTGCCGGTCTTCCGGTCGCCGATGATCAGCTGACGCTGGCCCCGGCCGATCGGCGTCATGGCGTCGACGGCCTTGATGCCGGTCTGCAGCGGCTCGTCGACGGACTGGCGGGCCATCACGTTCGGGGCCTGGAGCTCAAGCTCACGGAAGCCCTCGTTGGCGATGTCGCCGAGGCCGTCGATCGGCTGGCCGAGCGCGTTGACCACGCGGCCGAGGAAGGCGTCGCCGACCGGCACGGAGAGCACCCGGCCGGTGCGCTTGACGCGCTGGCCCTCTTCGAGCTTGGCGGAGTCACCGAGAACGACGACACCGATCTCCCGGACGTCGAGGTTCAGCGCCACACCGAGGGTGCCGTCCTCGAACTCCAGGAGCTCGTTGGTCATGGTCGAGGGAAGACCCTCGACGTGGGCGATGCCGTCGCCGGTGTCGGCGACGGTGCCGACCTCCTCGCGGGAGAGTTCGGACGAGTAGGAGGAGACGTAGCGCTCCAGGGCGCCGCGGATCTCCTCCGTCGAGATGGTCAGCTCGGCCATCCTCTGCTTCCTTAAGTATCGAGGGCCCGGGATACCTAGTACCGACCGGTCCGAATGGCGTCTATCAGGGCGCTGGGAGGCAGTGCCGCCTCAGCGCTTCGCGAGCGCGTTGCGGCTCTCGTTGAGGCGGCGCAGGACGGTGCCGTCGTACAGGTCGGAGCCGACCCGCACGCTGACGCCACCGAGCACCGAGGGGTCCACCGTCTGCTTGACGGAAACCTCTCGACCGTATATCGCGGAGAGGCTCGCGCCCAGCCGGCGCTCGTCCTCTTCACTCAACGGGGCCGCGACGGTCACGTACGCCACCTGCCGGTCCCGCCGGTCGGCGGCGAGTTCGACCAGCCGGGTGAGCGCCCCGCCGAAGCTGCGCCCGCCGAAGCCGGCGAGCGCCACCCCGACCAGGTAGCCGGTGACCGGCCGGGCCTTGCCGGCGAGCAGCTGGTCGACCAGCGTGGCCCGCCGGGTGGGCGGAACGGTCGGGTCGGAGAGCGCGCTGGACAGCTCCGACGAGCCGGCGACGACCTGCCCGAAGCGGAACAGCTCGTCCTCGACCTCGCCCAGCTCGCCCGACTTGTCGGCAGCCGCCAGGAGCGCGTCGACGCCCAGCCGCTCGGCGGCGTCGAGCAGTTCCGACGGCGCCGACCAGCGGCCGGCGACCAGCGAGGCCAGCAGGTCCAGCGCATCGGCGCTGATCTTGCCGCGGAGCACCTCGCCGAGCAGGGCGGTGCGGTCGGCACCCGAGCGGGCCACGTCGGTGAGCGCCCGGCGCAGCCGCGGCTCGCGCCGCAGCAGGTCGGCGACGGTGAGGAGTTCGTCGGCGGTGGTGGCCACCGCCGACGGCTCCGCGCCGCGGACGTACGCGTCGAGGCGCTCGGCCGCGACCTTGTACGACTCCCGGCTGGCGGCCTGCATCAGCGGGCCCCCACGCTCTCGAGACCGCTCAGGAACCGGTCGACGGTGCCCTTGCGACGCGCCTCGTCGGCGAGGGACTCCCCGACGATCTTGCTGGCCAGGTCGACCGCGAGCGTGCCGACCTCGGTGCGCAGCTCGCGCACGATGGTCGCCCGCTCGGCGGCGAGCTGCTCCTTGCCGGCCGCGATGACCCGGTCGGACTCCTCCCGCGCCTTGGCGAGGATGTCCTGACGGATGCCCTCCGCGTCGGCCCGAGCGTCGTCCCGGATCTTGGCGGCCTCGCTGCGCACCTCGGCGAGCTGGGCACGGTACTGCTCCAGCAGCTGGTTCGCCTCGGCCTGGGCCGCCTCGGCACGCTTGAGGCCACCCTCGATCGCGTCGACCCGCGCCTGGTACATCGCCTCCATGCGGGGCATGACGAACTTCAGCAGGACGAAGCAGAGCAGGGCGAAGGCAACCGTCCCGACGACGAGCTCCTGCCAGATCGGCACGATCGGGTTGTGCTCCACGCCTTCTGCGGCGATGAACATGTCAGACCTCCGGGTCGGCAGAGAACTCTCGTCAGCCCTGGACGGCGAAGGCGAGCACCAGGCCGAACAGCGCGAGCGCCTCGACCAGGGCGAAGCCCAGGATCAGCCAGGTGCGGTTGTAACCGGCGGACTCCGGCTGGCGCGCGCTCGACTGGATGTAGGCCGCGAAGACCAGGGCGACACCGATACCGGGGCCGATGGCGGCGAGGCCGTAGCCGATGGTGTTGACGCTACCGCCGATCTCGGCAAGAACAGTCATTGCGGGTATTCCTCCTGTTCGACGCGTGAGGTCTCACGCGTACGCGGGTCGGTACCAGAAGCTTGGTCGGGCCGGGTGGCCCGCCGAGCCCGATCAGTGCTCGTCGGCGAGCGAACTTCCGATGTAGTTCGCGCTCAGCGTGACGAAGACGTAGGCCTGCAGGACGGCGACCAGCACCTCGAAGAAGGCCATCACGATCGCCATGAGGAAGGAGAAGACCGAGGTCACCTGGACGAACAGGCTGCTCGAGTTGAGCATCACGAAGCCGCCGATGGTGAAGACCAGCAGCAGCAGGTGGCCGGCGAACAGGTTGGCGAAGAGCCGCAGGGCCAGCGTGACGGGCCGGACGATGAACGTCTGCATGAACTCGATCGGGATCAGCAGGATGTGCATCGGCCACGGCACGTTCGGGATGATCAGGCTCATCTTGAGGTACTTGCCGAGGCCGTGCTTGCGGGCGCCGATGTAGAGGTACATCACGTAGGAGATCGCCGCGAGCACGATGGGGAACGCGATGTGCGAGTTCGGCGAGATCTGCAGCCCGGGCACGATGGCGAAGAGGTTGGTCAGCACGATGAAGCTGAACAGCACCGTGAAGTAGGGCGCGAAGCGGATGCCCGCGTTACCGATCTGCTCCCGGGCGATGTTGTCGCGGACCAGGCCGTAGACGGCCTCGGCGTAGAACTGGGCCTTGCCGGGGACCAGCTTGGGCTTCCGGTAGGCCACCATGAAGAAGATGATCAGCAACGCGACAGCGAGCCAGATCATGATCCCGAACTTGGTGACCCAGGGGCCAGCCACGTTCGGCGGGTAGAAATCTCCGACGCTGGGGGGCCAGGGAAGCCCCTCGGCGGCGACGAGCTGTCCACTCACCGTGTCATCCTCCGCACTCGACAGACCCGCGCGTGCTGGCACTCAAGCACTGAGCCTCTTCATGATCAGGTAAATCGCTCCGGCCGCGCCGAAGATCATGCCGACGGCGACCCCGACGCCGGTTCGCAGATCGAGGAGACGCTCCGCCAACCACCCGAGGAAGCCCCACACCACGATGCCGGCGAGCAGATAGCCCAGGACGGCCCCTGCCGCGCCTTCCGACGAGGGGTCGTCGGACCTGCGGGGGTGTGGGTCTTCGGCCATGACGTGGCGAACAATATCAGCAGGGACGCGCGGGAGTGTGCGCCACCCCCCACACTGCGGACAGCGTGCGGGCCGTGGTGCGGGCGCGTAATTCGTTGGTCAGGTTACTCCCGTGCGGCCCGCGGCGGCAGCCTGAAATGCCGGCGACGCATCCGCCGACGCGCTCACTCACCACGACGCTGGAAGGTGGGCAACGGGGAGCGCAGGGCCCACGTCAGGTGGGCGCCCGTCCAGACCACCACGGCCACGATGATCGCCACCCCCATGTCCGGCAGGCCGGGCCAGCCGGTGGCCGCCACGGCGGCCATCACCGCCCCGAGCAGCACGATCTTCGTGGCGTAGGTGACCAGCCCCACCGACATGATCAGCCGGGGATTGACCGCGTCGGCCCAGGCCACCGAGACACCGGAGACCAGGTAGCTGGCGACGACCAGCGCGATCCCGGCGGCCACGCCGGCCGCGCCGGTGCCGCCCCGCACCACCGCCGCGACCGGCACCGCGACCACCGCGAGCAGCGCGCAGGCCAGCAGCGGCAGGCGCAGGTGCGGCAGGCGGGCCCGGACGGCGCCCCGCTCCCCCGCGCGCGGCGCGCTCATCGGGGGTACGCCGGGAAGGCGGCGACCAGCTCGGTCACCTCGCCGGCGATCCCGGCGAGGGCGTCGGCGCCGCCCGGGGCGGCGGGGTCGGTGCGCACCGCGCGGGCGATCAGCCCGGCGATCCGGTGCATCTCCCCCTCCCGCATCCCCTGCGTGGTCACGCTGGGGGTGCCGACCCGGATGCCGGAGGCGACCATCGGCTTCTGCGGGTCGTACGGGATGGCGTTCTTGTTTAGGGTGATGCCGGCGGCGTCGCAGCGGGCCTCGGCGTCCGCGCCGGTCACGCCCGCCTCGCGCAGGTCGATCAGGGCGAGGTGGGTGTCGGTGCCCCCGGAGACCGGGCGCATCCCCTCGGCGGCCAGCCCGGCGGCGAGCGCCTGGGCGTTGCCCACCACCTGCGCCGCGTACGCCCGGAACTCGGGCTGGGCGGCCTCGCGCAGCGCGACGGCCTTGGCCGCGACGGCGTGCATCAGCGGCCCGCCCTGGGTGAACGGGAAGACCGCCTTGTCGATCCGCTGGGCCAGCGGCTCCCGGCAGAGGATCATGCCGCCGCGCGGCCCGCGCAGCACCTTGTGCGTGGTGGCGCAGACGACGTCGGCGTGCGGCACCGGCGACGGGACGGCCCTCCCCGCGACGAGCCCGATGAAGTGCGCGGCGTCGACCATCAGGTACGCCCCGACCTCGTCGGCGATCTCGCGGAACCGCGCGAAGTCGATCAGGCGCGGGTACGCCGTCGCGCCGCAGATGATCATCTTGGGCCGGTGCGCGAGGGTCAGGTCGCGCACCTCGTCGTAGTCGATCAGCTCGGTGTCCCGCCGGACGGTGTAGCCGACGGTGTGGAACCACTTGCCGGAGAAGTTGACCCGGCTGCCGTGGGTGAGGTGGCCGCCGTGGGGCAGGTCCATGGCGAGCACCGTGTCGCCCGGCTGCACCAGCGCGGCGTACGCGGCCAGGTTGGCGCTCGCCCCCGAGTGCGGCTGGAGGTTGGCGTGCTCGGCGCCGAAGAGCTCCTTCGCCCGGGCGACGCCGATCTCCTCGGCCCGGTCGACCTCGGCGCAGCCGCCGTAGTAGCGCCGGCCCGGGTAGCCCTCGGCGTACTTGTTGGTCAGGGTCGAGCCGAGCGCCGCGAGCACCGCCGGGGAGGTGAGGTTCTCGCTGGCGATCAGTTGCAGGCCGCCCCGGAGCCGGTCCAGCTCGCCGAGCACCACCCCGGCGATCTCCGGGTCGGTCGCCCGGAGCTGGTCGAAGTCCGGCCCCCAGAAGGTGCTCGTCTCAATAGCCACAGCGCCAGAGTCTATTGGGCCGCAGACTGGAGGCCGTGAGATGCCTGGTCACCGGAGCGACGGGTTACATCGGCGGGCGGCTCGCGCCCCGACTGCTGGCCGAGGGGCACGCGGTGCGTTGCCTCGCCCGCCGGGCCGGCCGGCTGCGGGACGTGCCGTGGGCGGCGCGGGCGGAGATCACCGAGGGCGACCTGCGCCGGCCGGAGACGCTGCCGGCCGCGTTCGAGGGCGTGGACGTCGCCTACTACCTGGTCCACTCGCTCGGCCAGGCCGGCTTCGAGGCCGCCGACCGGGAGGCCGCGGCGAACTTCGCGGCCGCGGCCCGCGCCGCGGGCGTACGCCGGATCGTCTACCTGGGCGGCCCGGAGCCGGCGGCGCGGAGCCACGTCCCGTCGGCCCACCTGCGGTCCCGGGCCGAGGTCGGCCGGATCCTGCTCGACAGCGGGGTGCCGACGGCGGTGCTGCGGGCGGCCGTGATCATCGGCTCGGGCTCGGCCTCGTTCGAGATGCTCCGCTACCTCACCGAGCGGCTGCCCGGCATGGTCACCCCGCGCTGGGTACGCAACCGGATCCAGCCGATCGCCGTGCGCGACGTGCTGCGCTACCTGGTCGGCTGCGCGAGCCTGCCGCCCGGGGTGAACCGCGCCTTCGACATCGGCGGGCCGGACGTCCTCACCTTCCAGGACATGATGCAGCGCTACGCGCGGGTGGCCGGCCTGCGCCGGCGGGTCATCGTGCCGGTGCGACCGCTGACCCCGTCGCTCTCCTCGTACTGGGTCGGGCTGGTCACCCCGGTGCCGAACAAGATCGCGCGGCCGCTGGTGGAGAGCCTGGTCCACGAGGCCGTCGCCCGCGAGCACGACATCGCCGCGTACGTCCCGGACCCGGCGGAGGGGCTGACCGGCTTCGACGAGGCGGTCGCCCTGGCCCTGGCGAAGGTGCGCGACGGGGAGGTGGAGACCCGCTGGTCCACGGCGACCGGCCCGGACGCGCCCGCCGAGCCGCTGCCCAGCGACCCGCAGTGGTCCGGCGGCACGGCCTACACCGACGTCCGCGACCGGGCCGTCCACGCGCCGCCGGAGGCCCTGTGGCGGGTCGTCGAGGGCGTCGGCGGCGAGCACGGCTGGTATTCGTTCCCGCTGGCCTGGTCGGCCCGAGGCTGGCTGGACCGCCTGGTCGGCGGCGTGGGCCTGCGCCGCGGCCGGCGCGACCCGCACCGCCTCCGCGTCGGCGAGGCGCTCGACTTCTGGCGGGTGGAGGAGATCGTGCCGGGCGAGCTGCTGCGGCTGCGCGCCGAGATGCGGCTGCCCGGCCGGGCCTGGCTGGAGATGCGGGTGACCCCGCTGGACGGGGGGCGCAGCCGCTACCACCAGCGGGCCGTGTTCCTGCCCCGGGGCCTGGCCGGGCACGCCTACTGGGGGGCCGTCGCGCCCTTCCACGCGGTGGTCTTCGGGGGCATGGCCCGCAACATCGCGCGGGGCGCCGAGCAGGCGGCGACCCGGGTGGTCAGTCGCCGGTCCGGGCGCCGGTGACCCGGAAGGCGGTCGCCTCGCTGGGCGGGACGAAGTCCCGGACGGGCTGGTCGCGCAGGGCGAACGAGAGCACCTCGCCCACCGCCTCGACCATCTGGCGCTGCACCCGCTGGCCGACCGCGTCGCGCGGGTCGTCGGGGTTGGCGGCCATCGAGGCGACCGCAAGCTGCGGGGTGAAGGCGACCACGGTCTCGGTCGCGTACCCCTCCGAGCTGCCGGTCTTGCCGGCCACCGGGCGGCCGAGCTGCCGGCGCAGCCCCTCGGCGGTGCCCCGGTCGCACTCCCGGTACATCGACTGGTCGCCGACCGGGCAGCGGGCCGCGTCCGTCGCCGCCCGGGCCACGTCCGCGTCGACCGCCCGCCGGCAGTCCGGCGCGGCGGCGGCCACCGGGCGCCCGGCGGCGTCGGTGACCGAGACGACGGGCAGCGGCGCGCACCACGTCCCCTCCGCCGCCACCGCCGCGTACGCGCCGGCGAGGTCGAGCGGCGTGGTGGCGGAGACGCCGAGGGTGAACGGCCCCCACTCGCGGGCGCCGTGGCGGGCCAGCCGCGCGTCGTCCTCGGCCCGGAAGACGATGCCGAGCCGCTCGGCCATCTCCACCACCCGGTCCGCGCCGACCCGCTCGGCCAGCCACGCGAAGTACGTGTTGACCGACTCGCCGAAGGCGGTCCACATGGTGTGCCGCCCGTCCATCGCGACGCTGGCGTTCTGCGGGCACCAGTACCCGTCGCAGCTCGCCGCCCCGGTCACCGGGAAGTCGGTGACGATCCGTCCCGGCGCGTCGAACTCCGTGCTCAGCGGCAGCCCGGCCTCCAGCGCGGCCAGCATGGTGAAGAGCTTGAACGTCGAGCCGGCCTGGTAGCCGTCGATCGCGCCGCCCCCGGCGACCAACTGGTTGACCGTGTTCGGGTGGTTCTTCTGCCCGGCCGGGTTGCCGGCCACGCTGTAGTTCCGGTTCACCGCCATGGCGAGCACCCGGCCCGTGCCGGGCTGGACCACCGCCGTCGGCGCCGCCCGGCGGTCGTCGAGCGGGTAGATCCGGCGGACCTGCTCGGTGGCGGCACGCTGCACCGCCGGGTCGAGGGAGGAGACGATGGAGAAGCCGCCCCGGCGCAGCGTGAGCTGCCGCTCGTCGACGGTCGCGCCGAACGCCGGCTGCGCGTTCCACCAGCGGGTGAACCAGTCGCAGAAGAAGCCCCAGTCGTTGTGCTCCGCCGGCACCGCCGTGCAGTCGTTCGGCGTCTGGCTGGGCCGCAGCCGCAACTGCTCGGCCCCGGCCCGCGCCGCCGCGTCGGCGGGGACCTGTCCCGCCTCGACCAGCTGGTCGAGCACGTACGCCCGGCGGGCGAGCGCCGCGTCCGCGTCGCCGTTGATCGGGTCGTCGGTGTGCGGGGAGCGGACCAGCCCGGCCAGCAGCGCGGCCTCGGCCAGGGTGAGGTCCGCCGGCGTCTTCGAGAAGTAGCGCTTGCTCGCGGCGGCCACCCCGTACGCCCCGGCGCCGAAGTAGGCGATGTTGAGGTAGCGGGTGAGGATCTCGTCCTTGGTCAGCTCCCGCTCCAGGGCCAGCGCGTACCGCATCTCCTGGATCTTGCGGGCGGTGCTGATCTCGGTGGCGGCGGCGCGCTGCCGCTCGCTGAGCCGGGGGTCGCTGCTGAGCACGTTGCGCACGTACTGCATGGTCAGCGTCGACGCGCCCTGGCGGGTCGTCCCGTCGCGCCGGTTGGCCGTGAAGGCCCGCACCACGCCGCGCAGGTCGACGCCGCTGTGCTCGTGGAACCGGGCGTCCTCGGCGGCGATGATCGCCTGCCGCATCACCGGCGCGACCTCCGTCAGCGGCACGTCCACCCGGTCCTCCTGGTAGAAGGACGTGATCAGGGTGGTGCCGTCGTTGGCGTAGAGGTTCGACCGCTGGGCCGTCGGCGGTGTGCGCAGCGTGCTGGGCAGCTCCGAGTACGGGGCGGCGAGCGTCGTGAACCCGATCCCGAACACCAGCGCGGCCGGCAGGGCCGCCACCGCCAGCGCCAGCCCGGCCAGCCCGCCGGCGATCAGGACGGTGAACAGTTTGTCGAGGCGTGCCCGGGTCATCAGCTCTCCCCGCAGGAGCCGGTCAGGACCCACCCAGAATGACCCGAAAAACCCTCTTCACCGCCCCTTTCCCCCAAACCCGCAGGAAACTCGCGCGCGGGGGTACCTCGGGCGGGTTACGGCAGCAGCGCGGTGGCGAGCGGGTGGACGGTCTCCTCGATCTCGTCGGCTACCCGGCTGAAGCACTGGTCGCCGCGCCCCCACGGGTCGTCGAGGTCGTCGGTGGGCAGGGCGCCGGCCCCCTCCCGGGCGGCGTGGGCGGCGGCCACCAGGGCCACGCCCCGCGCGTACACCCCCTCCGGGGTGGCCTCGGCCGGGGGCAGCCCCGCCGCGTCCACGGCGGCGAGCAGCCGACCGAACTCGCCCAGCACGAACGTGCGCGCCGCCGCGTCGGGCCGCAGCGCCACCACGTACTCCTGCTGGTCGGCGGTGGCGGTGAGCACCAGGTCGGCGGCGTCGATGTGGTCCGAGCGCAGCTTGCGCGCGGCGAAGCCGGCGACGCTGCCGCCCCGGCCGGTGACCTGACGGGCGGCCGGCGGGTTCATCTCCTCGCCGGCGTGCCAGCCGCCGGTGCCGGCGCTGTGGCTGTGCACCAGCTCGTCGGCGCGGCCCGGGTCGGCCTCCCGGCGGGCCAGCCGCTCCCGGACGGCGAGGGCCAGCAGCCGCTCCGCCATCGGGGACCGGCAGATGTTGCCCATGCAGACGTGCAGAACGGTGAAGGGCGGCACTCAGACCTCCTGGCCGGCGAGGATGTCCGGCACCACGTCGCGGAGCTTCGCCAGCGGAACGGCGCCCTGGCGCAGCACCCGCGGCGCCTCGCCGGTCAGGTCGACGATCGTGCTCGGCACCGGGTCCGGGCACGGTCCGGCCTCCAGGTAGGCCCGCACCGAGTAGGCGAGCTGGTCGCGGGCCGCCTCGGCGGTGAGCGCGGCCGGCTGACCGGTCTTGTTGGCCGAGGCGACCGCCATCGGGCCGGTCTCGCGCAGCACCTCCAGCGCCACCGGGTGCAGCGGCATCCGCACCGCCACCGTCCCGGACGTGTCGCCGAGGTCCCAGCGCAGGCTCGGCGAGTGCTCGACGACGATCGTCAGCGCGCCGGGCCAGAACGCCTCCACCAGGTCGCGCGCCGCCTGGGGCAGCGAGTAGACCAGGCCGTCGAGGGTGTGCCGGGAGCCGATCAGCACCGGCGGCGGCACGTGCCGGCCGCCCTTCGCGTCCAGCAGGGCCTTGACCGCGTACGGGGTGAACGCGTCCGCGCCGATCCCGTAGACGGTGTCGGTCGGCAGGACGACCAGCTCGCCGTTCTTGACCGCCTCGATGGCAGCGGCGATGCCGCGGTCCCGGTCGGCGGGCGACCGGCAGTCGTAGAGCATCACGAGGAGTCAGTCTGCCACGCCCGGCCGGCGACGGCGTCCGGGCCGTCCGCCCGGCGGGACGCGGTCGCGAAGCGGGGCCGCCCGGCCAGGTCCGGATACCCCGCGACCGCCTCGAACCGGCCGTCCGCGACCAGCAGCCCGGGCACCGCCCCGCCGTGCGTGTCGTCGTGCTCGACGCCGAACACCCCGCCGGGGCGCAGCAGGACCGCCGCCCGGGCGACCACGGGACGGATCACCGCCAGGCCGTCGGCCCCGCCGAAGACCGCGCTGGCCGGGTCGTGCCGACCCACCTCAGGCGGCACGGCGACGGCGGACGGCACGTACGGCGGGTTGCAGAGCAGCACGTCGACCCGGCCGGCGAGGTCGGCCAGCAGGTCCGGGGCGGTCACGTCCGCCGCCACCACCTCGACGGGCCGGTCCCCCGCGGCGGCGCGGGCCGCCGCGTTGCGCCGCAGCCAGGGCAGCGCCTCGGCCGAGCGTTCCACCGCCACCACCCGGGCCGCCGGCAGCTCCTGGGCAACCGACAGCGCGATGGCGCCGGAGCCGCTGCACAGGTCCACCACCAGCGGGGCGGCCATCTCCCGGCCCCGCGCGATCCCCCAGCCGGCGAGCAGCTCCGTCTCCGGGCGGGGCACGAAGACGCCCGGCCCGACGGCCAGCTCCAGGTGCCGGAAGCCGGCGACGCCCGTGAGGTGCTGCAACGGCTCCCGGTCGGCCCGCCGGGCGACCAGCCCGTCGAAGCGGTCGAGCTGCGCGGCGGTGAACCCGTCGGCCAGCGCCAGCCGCCCCCGGGGCACCCCCAGCACGTACGCGGCCAGCTGCTCGGCCTCGGCGCGGGCCGCCTCCACCCCGGCGTCGGCCAGGGCTCGGGCCGCCCGGGCCACCACCACGGACGGGCGTTGCCGTCTCGTCCCTTCGGACGGCTGTTGCGGCGCGGTCGTCACGCGATAATCATGAGGCGTCGCGGCCGACATCACGAGCGGATGCGTCCGGGCGCACACCGACAGGAGGTCCGCGGGTGGGTTGGCTCGACCGGGTCACCGACCAGGTTGACGCCCTGACGCGGTCGCGGGCGTTGCAGGAGTCCAGCCGTTCCGCCGAGGCCTACGCGATCCTCGAGCCGGTCATCCGCACCACCGACGATCCCTACGCGCGGGCCGACGCCCTGGTGCAGCGCCTCTCGGCGGTGATCAACCTCGGTCGGACGGCCGAATACACGCGGGCCGTCGAGGAGGCCTCCACCGCCGTCCGCGACCTCGCCGAGCCCTACCCGCACGGGCACCTCAACGCGCTGGCCGCGCTCGCCGCGCACCACCAGGGCGCGCTGGACCGCTGCGTGACCCACCTGGTGCGGGCCGCCCGGGCGCTGGGCGCGGTGCCCGATCCCGACCGGGACACCGCGTGGGGCTGGCACGACCTGGCGATGGCCTACTCCTACCTCAGCTTCCACGGCTACGCGCTCGGCGCGATCGAGCGGGCCCGGCAGCTCGGCACCGCCGCCGGGATCCCGGAGGAGACCTTCGCCGCCCCCGGCATCCGGCTGCGCAACGCCGTGGCGCTGGACCACAACGGCGACAGCGACGGCTGCCTGCGGGTGCTGCGGGACGTCGCCGCCGACCTGGACCGGTTCGTGCGCAGCGGCCGGGCCGGCAGGCTGCGCCCGAGCAGCCTGGCCGCCTACGGCTACGCCGCCGCCCGGCGGGGCGCCCTCGGCGACCGGCTGGAGGTCGGCACCGACGCCGCCCCGGCGCGCCTGCTGGGCCACGGCGGGGACAGCGCCCGGGCCCGCGACATGCGCCAGCTCGGCCAGGTCTGCCTGGCCGTGGCCGAGGGCCGCCCGATCGAGGCCGTCGCCCGGCTCGACACCGTCCAGGTCTCCAGCGAGACGCTGGGCGCCGCCGAGCCGGCGCGGCTGCGCAGCATCGCGCTCGCCCGCTCCGGCGACCACGCGGGAGCGCACCGGGCCGACCGGCTGGCGTTCCGGCTGGCCGCCCAGCGCAACGACCGGCTCCGGGACGTCTACATCGACGGCATCGCCGCCCGCATCGACCACGAGGAGATGCGCCGCGAGGCGGCCCGCTTCGAGGGCGAGGCGCTGACCGACCCGCTGACCGGGCTGCCCAACCGGCGCCGGCTGGAGCGCTACATCGCCACGGTGGTCGCCGGCGGCGACCGGGTGGTGATCGGCGTCTGCGACCTGGACGGCTTCAAGGCGGTCAACACCCGGCACGGCCACCACTCGGGCGACCTGGTGCTCCAGCGCGTCGCCGGGGTGATCAACCGGGTGATGCGCCGCGGCGACTTCGTGGCCCGCTACGGCGGCGACGAGTTCGTCGTGGTGCTCCCGCACGCCGGAATGGCCGAGGCGGCCGAGGTGGGCCGCCGCATCGACGCGGCCGTGCGCACGGAGGACTGGGAGTCGCTGGTGCCCGGCACCCCGGTCGGGGTCAGCGTCGGCTTCGCCGAGGTGGGCGCCGCCGGCCCCGGCCTGCGCGACGCGCTCAGCGCCGCCTTCGAGGCGGCCGACCGCGAGATGCTCCGGGCGAAGGCCCGCCCCCGCGCCTCCTGACCCCGCCCGCCCCGGTCCCGGGCCGGCGGCGCGCCGGACGACCGGGCCGTGCACCGCCCGCGGGCCGGGCCGCGTGCGGCCGGCGGGCCAGGCCGTGGGTGGCCGGCGGGTCGCGGGTCAGCGGCGGGTCAGCTCGGTGTCGCCGGCCAGGCGGGCGGCCCGGTCGGCCTCCGCGAGGGCGTCGAGGACGCCGTCCAGGTCGCCGGCGAGCGCCAGGTCCAGGTTGTAGGCGGTGTAGCCGATCCGGTGGTCGGTGATCCGGTTCTGCGGGAAGTTGTAGGTGCGGATGCGCTCCGAGCGGTCCACGGTGCGCACCTGCGCCTTGCGGGCGTCCGAGGCGGCCGCGTCGGCCTGCTCCTGGGCCGCCGCCAGCAGCCGGGCGCGCAGGATCCGCATCGCCTGCTCCCGGTTCTGCAACTGGGACTTCTCGTTCTGGCAGGAGACCACGATGCCGGTCGGGACGTGGGTGATCCGTACCGCCGAGTCGGTGGTGTTAACCGACTGGCCGCCCGGCCCCGACGAGCGGAACACGTCGATGCGCAGGTCGTTCGGGTCGATGGTGACGTCCACGTCCTCGGCCTCGGGCAGCACCAGCACGCCGGCGGCGCTGGTGTGGATGCGGCCCTGCGACTCGGTGACCGGGACGCGCTGCACCCGGTGCACGCCGCCCTCCCACTTCAGCCGGGACCAGACGCCGTTGCCGCCCTCGGGCACGCCCTTGGTCTTGATGGCCAGCGAGACGTCCTTCACCCCGCCCAGGTCGGAATCCTGGGCGTCGATGACCTCGGTGAGCCAGCCGCGCCGCTCCGCGTAGCGCGTGTACATCCGCAGCAGGTCGCCGGCGAAGAGCGCCGACTCCTCGCCGCCCTCGCCGGCCTTGATCTCGACGATGACGTCCTTGGCGTCGTGCGGGTCGCGCGGGATCAGCAGCTCCGCCAGCCGCTCCTCCAGCGCCGGCAGGGCCGCCGCGATGGACTCCGCCTCCGCCGCGAAGGACGCGTCCTCGGCGGCCAGCTCCCGGGCGGCGGCGAGGTCGGCGCGGGCCTGCTCCAGCTCACCGGCCGCCTTGTGCAGCGGGACCAGCTCGGCGTAGCGGCGGCCGACCCGGCGGGCGGTGTTCTGGTCGGCGTGGATCGTCGGGTCCGCCAGCCGCTTCTCCAGCTCGGCGTACTCGTCGAGGAGGGCGGCCAGACGCTCGCTGCTCATGCTGGGAGGCTCCTTGGACGACGAGACGGGCGGAGGGCGAAACCGGGTGCATACGGACGACGCCCGCGTCCGGCACGAGACCGGGCGCGGGCGCCGAACGAGGAGTTACTTGGCCTTCTTGGCCTGAACCTTGGCGTACTTCTGCTGGAACTTCGCGACCCGCCCGGCCGTGTCCAGGACGCGCTGCTTGCCGGTGTAGAACGGGTGGCAGGCGCTGCAGGTCTCGACGTGGATCGAGCCGCCCTTGGCGGTGCTGCGGGTGCTGAAGGTGTTGCCGCAGGAGCAGGTGACCTCGGTGGTCACGTACTCCGGGTGGATGTTGGGCTTCATGTCGCCTCGGTCCTTTCGTGGATGGTCGCCGGGTCGCCTTCGGTGTCCGTCGCCACGTGCGACGGGCTCGGGCGTGAACCGGAACCGGTGGCCGATTGACCAGTGTGCCATGGGCGCGGGCCGACCCGGCACCCGGGCCGCACGGCTGGTCCGGCATCGACAACGCACGCCCCGCCCTCCGCATTCCCGCCGCCCGGGTGGGCATTCACCCCGGCACGGCCGCCGCCCGCGAGCGTGCCCCGCCCGGGGCACGGCGGGCGCGGAGCGCCCCCACCAGGACGGACGACACGGAGGAGCGATGACCCGCCTGATCGCCACCCGGGGACTGCCCGCCTCCGGCAAGACCACCTTCGCCCGGACGCTGCAACCGTCCGTGGTCCGGGTCAACCGCGACGACCTGCGCCGGATGCTGCACGGCGAGCGGCTGTTCACCCAGTGGGCCGAGTGGCAGGTGACCGTCGTGCAGCGGGCGCAGGTCGAGGCGCTGCTGCGGGCCCGGGCGGACGTCTGCGTCGACGACACCAACCTGCGGTCGCGGACCCTGCGGGACTGGGCCGACCTGGCCGCCCGGCACGGCGCCGAGTTCGAGGTGCACGACTTCACCGACGTGCCGCTGGCGGAGTGCCTGCGCCGCGACGCCGCCCGCCCGGAGGCCGACCGGGTCGGCGAGGCGTGGATCCGCCGGCTGCACGAGCGCTACCTGGAGGGACGCGCCCTGCCGCTGCCGGTGCCGCAGGCCCGGACGGGGCGGCCGGCCACGGTGCACGCCCCGTCGACCGAGCCGCCGGAGATCGTGCTCGTCGACATCGACGGCACGGTCGCGCTGAACGTCTCGCGCAGCCCGTACGACATGACCCGGGTCGGCGAGGACGAGCCGAACCCGGCGGTGATCGCGGCGGTCCGGGCAATGCACGCGGCCGGCTACGGGGTGGTCTTCTGCTCCGGCCGGGACGCCACCGCCCGGCCCGCCACCGAGGCGTGGCTGGCCCGGCACGTCCGGGTCCCCCACCTCGGGCTGCACCTGCGCGCCGTCGGCGACAACCGGAAGGACTCGGTGGTCAAGCGGGAGATCTACGAGCGCGAGGTCGCCGACCGCTACCGGGTGGTCGGCGTCTTCGACGACCGCCAGCAGGTGGTCCGGATGTGGCGCGCCCTCGGCCTCACCGTCTTCCAGGTGGCCGAGGGCGACTTCTGAGCGCCTCCAGGTGGCCGGGGGCGACTTTGTGAACGCCTCCAGATGGCCGAGGGCGACTTGTGAGCGCTTCCCCGAGTGATCGGAGGCGGCTCGTAACGGGGCAGGAAGGGCACCGCGGGGGTGCCCTTCCTGCCGACCTCAGGCGGCGGGAGCCGCGGCGGCGGCCGTCAGCGTGACCGTCGCCTCGGCGCGTACGCCGTTGACGTCGACGGCCAGCTTGACCTGGGCGCCGGGGCGCAGGGCGGTGAGCTTGCCGGTGGCCGGGTCGAAGCGGGCCACGTGCCACGGCTTCAGCCCGAGGACCGAGCCGACGTGCAGGTTCGGCGAGGCGGACCAGTCCGCGCTCACCGGCGCCGCCACCGGCACCGTACGCCCGCCGGGCTGGGTCACCGCGGCGGTGACCGTGGCCGGGGCGCCGACCGCGACGCTGGCCGGGGCGGTCAGCGCGAGCCGGTCGACGTGCGCGTGGAACTCGGCGGCGACCCAGCGCGGGCCCTCGACGAGCGGGTTGCGCCGGGCCCGGTCGGCCTCGGCCGGGGTCACCGGGTCCACGCCGAACTCGGTCCATCCCGTGAAGCCGCCCTGCTCGGCGGGGGTGGACGGGTTCTTGCCGGCGTTGCCGTTGATCAGGTACGGCACCCCGTCGACGCGGTCGGCGTGGAAGGTGCCGACGTGCCCGCCGACGAAGACCGCCCCCTTGCCGGTGCGGTGCTGGAAGTCGGCCAGCCACTGCTCCAGCAGGGCCGCCTCCTTCCGGTCGCCGAGCTGGCTGGCCTTGGCCGGGCTGGGGTCACGCGGCGGGTGGTGGTGCAGCACGACCACCGAGTTGACGGCCGGGTCACCGGTCGCCGAGTCGAGCGCCTCGCGCAGCATCCGTACCTGGTCGAAGCCGCCGCCGCGCAGCGAGCCGGTCGACGAGTTCAGCGTGACGAACCGGGTGCCCTTGTGGTCGAAGGTGCGCTCGGTGTCGCCGAAGGCGGCCCGGAAGTTGGCGATCGGGGCGCCCATGATCTCGTGGTTGCCGGGCACGTAGTAGTACGGCACCTCGCCGCCGAGCTCCTCGTCCAGCATCCGCTTGGCCAGCGCGAAGTCGGCCGGGTAGGCGGTGTCCACGAAGTCGCCGTTGATCACCAGGAAGTCCGGCTTCGCGGCCCTGACCTCGCGGAGCGTACGGCGGGCCTGGGCGACCAGGTCGCTGTCCGGGTTCGCCGCGACGAACTGCGCGTCGGACATGACCGCGAAGCGCCAGGGCGCCCCGTCCACCGTGCCGTCGCGCAGCACCACCCGGTCGGTTCGCGGCTTCTCGGCCGGCACGTCGACCGTCGGCGGCACCTTCGCCACCAGATCGTCGATGATCACCTCGCTGCGGTACTGCGCGGCGGCGTTGGTCTCCGCCACGTAGAACCGGCGGATCCGCACCGGGTACTGCACCCCGGCCGGCACGGCGAACTCGACGTACTTCCAGCCCTTCCAGGTGATCAGCGGGCCACGCAGGACGTGCTGGGTGTCCTGCGCGTCGTGCAGGTGCAGGCTGGGCCACTCGCCCGTGCCGTTGCCGTGGATCCACATGCCGAACGCCTGCGGCTGGCCGGCCACCTCGATCCAGGCCGGCGGGTCGGCGTACGCGGCCCGGGTGCCGGTGGACTGGCTGAAGTCGTACGTCATCTTCAGGCCGGTGCCGGTGTGGCCCGGCGCCGGGGCGACCGCGCCGCTGGCCCGCGCCTGGCTGAACTTCCAGGCCGCCGCGTCGTCGAAGCCGGCGACGGGCACGTCGGTGAGGCCGACGGTGACGGGCAGTACGGTGCTGCTGCCGCCGACCGTGACGGTGACCAGCGCCGAGCCGGTGTCCCGCAGCGCGGTGACCGCGAGGTTGCCGTCGGCGGTCGGGGCGATCTTCAGCAGGTCCCGGTCGTAGTCGAGCTTCAGGTCGGCGGGCTCGATCGGGGCGGTGTTGCCCTCGGCGTCGTAGCCGACCACGCCGAACAGCGCGCTGCCCTCCGTGCCGTCGAGGCCGACGCGGTCCACGGTGGAGTCGACCCGGGCCAGCGGGCCGAGCACGGTGAGGTCGAGGGTGCCCCGCGCCTCGCCCCGCCAGGCGGTGACGGTGGTGCGGCCGGGCAGCCCGGCCCGGAAGACGCCCTCGCGGTCGACGACGCCGTGCGCGGCCGGGTTGGCCCGCCACTTCGGCGCGCCGGCCGCCGGTCCGTACGTCTCGTCGTGGCCGGCGGCGGTGAGCCGGCGGGTCAGGCCGGGGAAGACCCGGTCCGGACGGCCGCCGCGCACCGGCGCGACGCCGGGCGCGCTGGTCGGGTCGCTGGCGGTCTCCAGCCAGTACCCGGTCAGCCGGCCGCTGCCCTTCGGCGCGTAGAGGGCGAGGCCGTTGGGCACCGCGCGTTCGGTGCCGTCGGAGGGGCTGTTCTCCACCTGCACGGCCGCCGCGCCCGGCTCCCGGGCGAGCAGCGTGGACGAGCCGCCGCCGTCGAGGTTGAGCGCGTGGTGGGCGCCGAGCTCGGCCATCATCCGGCCCATCTCGGTCTGGGTGACGCCCCGGCTGTCGACCTGCCGACCGTCCACAGTCAGCAGGATCATGCGCCGGCCGTCGGCGGAGAAACCGACCGACGTGCGCGGGGCCAGCGACGCGTCGGCGATGTTCTGCACCACGCCGTCGCGGACCAGCACGTTGCCGCCGCCGACCGCCGCGTGCAGCTTGCTGCCGTCGGCGGGCCTGGGCTGCCAGGCGACCGTCACCGGGTCCCCCGGACGCAGCCCGGCGAGGGCGTCCGCGCCGGCGTCGCGGCCGAGCAGCACGGTCGTGCCGGCCGGGATCGGCCCGGTGCCGGCCGTCGTGGCCACGGTGGCGACGCGGCCGTCGGCCACCGTCACCTCCGTGACGCGGGCCGCGCCCGCCACCGCCCGTTCCCGGGTGTACGACCCCCAGAGCGCGGTGAACACGCCGACGCCGTTCGCCTGGATCATGTTGTTGAACTGGGTCAGCGCCACCGGGCCGGTGGGCAGCGTCGCCGTCCCCTCGAAGTTCACCTCGATCACCCGGCCGAGGCCCTCGGTGGTGATCGCGGCGGCGTTGCGGTGCCCGCTGACGGCGGACTGGACCAGCTCGCCGTCGCGGATGCCGACGCCCTGGGCGGCGCCCGAGTTGTTGATGTCGAAGAAGTCGCCGTTGACGGCGGCGACCGCGCGGGAGGCGTCCACCGCGCGGCGCAGCGGCTCGGCCCGGCTGACCGCGCCGGAGTTCACGTAGTCGACGGTGACGCCGCCGGTGAGGTCGGCCGTCAGCGCGTCGGCGCGCAGCCAGCCGTCGGCGTCGTACCTGTCGAAGGAGGTGAGCTGGAGGCCCGGGGCGACCGGGCGGGTGGTCTTGGCGGTCTCCAGGCCGCCGGCCGGCTCCACGCCGGTCGGCGTCGCGGTGGCCGCCACGCTCGCCGCCGGGTCGCGGGCGAGCGTCACGGAGTTCGTGGGGTACGAGGAGGCGCGGGGGGCGTCCTCGGCCCCGGTGCTGAAGGGGTCGGTGGCCGGATCCGGCGCACCGGCGGTCGCCGGCAGGGTGCCGGCCATGGTGAGCAACGGCGTCAGCAGCAGGACGCCGGCAAGACGGGCAGATCGTCTGCGGGTACGCATGGACGACAGTCAACCGGACTGTGAATAGAAGTTTCAATAGCTCTCAACCAAACCGAAGGAAAACTCCACTCCTCCGGCAAGGTTCCGCCCGGTGCGCCCCTCCCGGGGCCAGCCCGCCCGGGACGCGAGAAGGGCACGGCCCCGACGGCCGTGCCCTTCTCACCTGCCTCGTCCGGGAGAGGTCACTCCCCCGGCGTCGACTTGGCGATCTGCATCAGGAACTCGATGTTGGTGCGGGTCTGCTTGAGCTTGTCGAGCAGCAGATCCAGCGCCGCCTGCGAGTCCAGCGAGTGCAGGACCTTGCGGAGCTTGTGGATGATGGCAAGCTCCTCCGGCGCGAGCAGGATCTCCTCCTTACGCGTGCCGGACGGGTGGATGTCGATGGCCGGGAAGGTGCGCTTGTCGGCGATCTTCCGGTCCAGCTTCAGCTCCGCGTTGCCGGTGCCCTTGAACTCCTCGAAGATGACCGTGTCCGCCATGGACCCGGTCTCCACCAGCGCGGTGGCGAGGATGGTCAGCGAGCCGCCGTTCTCGATGTTGCGGGCCGCACCCAGGAAGCGCTTCGGCGGGTAGAGCGCGGTGGAGTCGATACCACCCGACATGATCCGGCCGCTCGCCGGCGCCGCCAGGTTGTACGACCGACCGAGCCGGGTCACCGAGTCGAGCAGCACGACCACGTCGTGGCCCAGCTCGACCAGGCGCTTCGCCCGCTCGATCGCCAGCTCCGCCACCGTGGTGTGGTCCTGCGGCGGACGGTCGAACGTCGCCGCGATGACCTCACCCTTCACCGACCGCTGCATGTCGGTGACCTCTTCGGGGCGCTCGTCCACCAGCACCACCATCAGGTGGCACTCCGGGTTGTTGTGCGTGATCGCGTTCGCGATGGCCTGCAGCACCATCGTCTTGCCCGCCTTCGGCGGCGACACGATCAGCGCCCGCTGGCCCTTGCCGAGCGGCATGACCAGGTCGATCACCCGGGTGGTGAGGATGTGCGGCTCGGTCTCCAGCCGCAGGCGCTCCTGCGGGTAGAGCGGGGTGAGCTTGTAGAACTCCGGCCGGCGCTTCGCCTCGTCCGGCTCCATCCCGTTGATGGTGTCCAGCCGCACCAGCGGGTTGTACTTGTCCCGCCGCTGCTCGCCGTCGCGCGAGGCGCGCACCGCGCCGGTGATGGCGTCACCGCGCCGCAGGCCGTACTTCTTGATCTGCGACATCGAGACGTAGACGTCGTTCGGGCCGGCCAGGTAGCCGGTGGTCCGGACGAAGGCGTAGTTGTCGAGCACGTCGATGATGCCGGCCACGGGGACGAGCACGTCGTCCTCGCCGACCTGCGGCTCGCGCCCGCCGCCGCCCTCGCCCTCGCCGCGCTCGCCACGGCCGCGACGACGGTCCCGGAACCGGCTGCGCCGGCCCCGCCGGCCGCCGCCCTCGTCGTCGTCGCCGTCGTCGGCGCGGTCCCGCTCGGCGCGCTGCCCCCGGTCGCCCCGCTCGTTGCGGTCGCCCCGCTCGGCCCGCTCGCCGCGCTCGTTGCGGTCGCCCCGCTCGCCACGCTCGGCACGCTCGTTCCGGTCGCCGCGCTCACCGCGCTCATCACGGTCGCCGCGCTCGGCACGGTCGCCGCGCTCCGCACGCTCGGCACGCTGGCCGCGCTCGGCCCGCTCATCACGGTCACCGCGCTCGGCACGCTCACCGCGCTCGGCACGGTCACCGCGCTCGGCACGCTCCGCACGGTCACCGCGCTCGGCCCGCTCGCCGCGCTCACGGCCACGGCCACGGCCCTCGCCACGGTCGGCACGCTCGCCGGCCTCGGCCTGTTCCGCGCTGGCGGGACGGGCCTCGGCGGGACGGGCCTCGGCGGTCCGCGCCTCCGCGGGGCGAGCCTCGGCAGCCCCCGCCTCCGCGGGGCGGGCCTCGGTGGTCCGGGCCTCGGTGGTGGCGGCCCGGCTGCGCCGGGTCCGGCCGCGAGCCTCGGTCTCCACGGCCGCCGGAGCCTGCTCCGCGGTCCGCCGCCCGGCCTCCGGCCGCTCGGTGGCCTCGCGGACCTCCGCGTGGACCTCCTCACGGGCGGGAGCGGCAGCGGCCGCGACCTCGGCCCGCGGTCGAGGGGTCCCGGCGGCGGCGCCGCCCTGCCGCTCGGAGATCGCGCTGATCAGCTCGCCCTTGCGCATGCGAGCCGTGCCCGAGATGCCGAGCGACGCGGCCAGGCTCTGCAGCTCCGGCAGCAGCATGGCCGACAGGCCGGTGCCGCTACGCCGACGACGGGCGGGGGCGGCGGCGGTGGTGGCATCGCCAGCGACGTTGGAAACATCCGACGTCACGTCGGTGGTGTCGCTCAATGGATTCCTTCCCTCGATAGGCCGGGACTGCCCGGAGTCGAAAAGCAAGGTGGCCGGGCGGCCTCGGTGCACCCGCCTCGCATGGACGCGTCGCGGGAGTCTGTAACACAGCAGCCGGTCGGTTTCCCGGCTCACCAGCGTCGGTGAGCCGGTCTCGCCGTCTGCGGCGACCTGTGAAGACTGCGGTGCGGCGTGGGCCTAGGCAGGGGTGACGGGCTGACCGCCGAAAGCTTCGGGGGTGCGCCGACCCGCAGGAAGATCGCATGCTTCGCGGCTGTGCTGAGTCTAGAGCGTAATCAACTCTTCCGACCTGCGGCAACAGGGTCCCGCTCCGCGTGTCCCAGTCTACCCCGGGCGACCCGTGCACCGCGCCCGTCCGGTGCCAACCGCCAGACCTGCCAGTCTGTTCCCGGATCGAAGCCCTCGGGCGGCCCGTCCAGGGCCAGGACGGTGGGGCCCGCCCCACTGACCACGGCGGCCACACCGACCGCACGCAACGCTCTGACCAGGGCGGCAGTGCCGGGCATCCCGTCGGCGCGGTAGTCCTGGTGCAGCCGGTCGACGGTGGCCGGCAGCAGCAACGCCGGATCGGTGGTCATCGCGTGCACGAGCAGCGCGGCCCGGCCGGCGTTGAGCGCCGCGTCCCCGTGCGGCACGGTGGGCGGCAGCGCGGCCCGCGCCGCCGCCGTCAGCCCGCGCTCCCCGGGCACGAAGACCGTCGGCCGTACGCCGGGGGCGACCGGAAGCGACACCGCCCGGGCCCCGGACGGCTCCGTCCAGGCCAGCGTGAACCCCCCGAGCAGGCAGGGCGCCACGTTGTCGGGATGGCCCTCGATCCCGGCGGCCAGCCGCAGGGCGGCCGCGTCGTCCAGGCGGGCCTCGCCGTCGGTCACCAGCGCCCGGGCCAGCAGCACGCCCGCCACGATCGCCGCCGACGAGGAGCCGAGCCCCCGGGCCTGCGGGATGCGGTTGACGCACTCCACCGCCAGGCCCGGCGGCTGCCCGCCCAACGCGTCGAAGGTGGCCCGCATCGCGCGGACGACCAGGTGCCGGTCGTCGGCCGGCAGCTCACCGGCGCCCTCGCCCGTCACGGTCACCGTGACGCCCCCGCCCGTGACCTCGGCGGCCACGTCGTCGTGGAGCGTCAGGGCGAGCCCCAGCGCGTCGAATCCCGGCCCCAGGTTGGCGCTGGTGGCGGGGACCCGGACCCGGACCGGGTCGGAGACGAATGTCGTCGGCACGCGCTCATGTTATGGCTCCGCACCGACGTCGCGGCCCTCCGCCCGGCGGGTGGGACGGATCCGCCGGTCCCGACCGGACGGCCGAGGTGGCGCCGTTCCGCTAGCCTGACCCGACCGGCGACCGGTGGGAGGCAGGGTGCGGGATCTCGAGTACGTGGCGACGGCGGGCGCGGTCCAGGTGCCCACGGTGCTGGTGTTGCTGGTCGGCCTCGTGCTGACCGCGACGGCCGGGCGCCGGCTGCCCCGGCGACCCCGGCTGCTGGCCCTGTTCGGAATGGGCGTGCTGCTCGTCACGTCGGTGCTCAACCTCGCCTGGGTCGTCCTGCTTCCTCAGCTGGTCCGCGCCGACTTCGGCTGGTCGGAGTTCCAGGCCGTGAGCCTGGCGTACAACGGGTTGCTGGCCCTGACGTACCCCGTCGGGACGGGCCTGCTGATCGCGGCGGTGCTGGCCGGGCGGCGGGCGACCGGTGCGGCGGCCGGCCCCTCGGGCGGCTGGTCCCCCGGCCCGCCCGCGCCGCCCCACCCCGGGCAGCCTACGCCTCCTGCCGGGTGGGCCGCCGAAGCCCCCGCCGAGCCGCCGGCGCAGTGGGGCGGCCGGTCGAGGCCGGACGGGGCGGACGAGGTGGCACGCTCCTGACCCGCGGGCGAGCGCCGCGACTGGCCCGGGGGCGACCGCCACGCCGGGAAGCGGACGGACCGACGGGTCAGCGGGCGGGGGCCGGGTCCGGTTCCGGCACCTGGTCGGTGAGGGAGAGCTTGCGGGTCGCGATCCGCCAGCCGACCGCGTAGACGAGCGTGACCAGGCCGCAGCCGGCCAGCACCACCCGCTCGTCGACGGCGTCCACCACCGCCGCCACCGCGAGCTGGCTGACCGAGATGGCCAGGGTCGCCAGCATCATGTCGGTGGCGAAGACCCGACCCCGCAACCGGTCGGGCACCTCGCCCTGCAGCGCGAAGTTCGACATCACCCAGTTGCTGCCGCCGGCGAAGTGGGCAACGAAGACCAGGGCCAGCACCAGCGGAAACCAGCCGACGACCGACGTGCCGAGATAGGACAGCCCGTAGAGGGACATGGACAGCGCCAGCCCCGGCAGCAGCCAGGCCCGTCTGGTCAGCACCCGGCGCATCAGGATCGGCCCGACCAGCGCCCCCGCCCCCCGCACCGCGAAGAGCAGTCCCGTGCCGACCGGCCCGACGCCGTACACGGCGGCGAGCAGCGGAAAGACCGTCAGCACCCCGTTGCCCAGCCCGACCGCGGACTTCACGGTGACCAGCGCCAGCACCCTCGGCCGGTGCCCGATGTAGCCGAGCGCCTCGCGGATCGCCGCCCAGGTCTGCTGCGCCGGCCGGTCGGCGTCGCGGGGGGCCTGCAACGGCCGGCGGATCAGCGTCGCCAGGCCCGCGGCGACCGCCAGGCCGACCGCCGCCACCCAGAAGCAGGCGTACGGACCGACGGCGGCGCTGAGCACCCCGCCGAGCGAGGCGCCGACGATCGTCATCGTGCCCCAGGCCGAACCGGCGACGGCGTTGCCCGCCGCCAGCTCGTCGGGATCGAGCACGTTGGGCAGGGCCGCCTGCGCCGCCGGCGAGTAGAACGCCTTTGCCACCGCCACCACGCCGATCCCGGCCATCGCCAACCAGGCGGTGCCGGCGTCGCGTACGCCGAGCAGCAGCAGGACGCCGAGCAGGGCCGCGACGTTGGCCGCGATCATGATCTTGCGGCGGTCGAACCGGTCGGCGACGGTGCCCGTGTACGGCAGCAGCAGCGCCACGATGCCGGTGTCCACGGCGAGCACCAGGGCGCCCCACACGCCGCTGCCGGTCAGGTCCGGCAGGAGCACCAGCAGCGGCACCATGACGAACCAGTCGGCGCCGAAGACGACCAGTTCCGCCAGGACGAGGTTGCGAAAGCTGCTGTTGCGGACGAGGACCGAGAGGGTGGACGGCACGTGGCGGACCCTACCCGGTGCGGTCCGGCGCACCACCGCCAGCGGCGGGTACCTGACCGAACGCGAACGCCCCCGGCGGGCTGACCCGTCCGGGGCGTTCGCGGACGAGGGGGGGCGGCCCACGCCCCCCGCGGCCCGGGCTG
>NZ_JBSGDY010000061.1:0-30995 GCF_053602615.1 Micromonospora sp. NPDC004336 | reverse complement strand
CCCGCCGGCCCCGCTCTGGGGCCGGCGGGCGCCGGCGCGTTCACCCCGAATTCATACGGCATCCACATCCCGCGCACAGGTGGGCCGGTTTGGCTGGCGCCTGACCTCGTCCACCTGTCCGAGATCGGCTGCCACCATGCCCTTTCCGCTCCGTGCCCGTCCCCTGCCGTCCGCCGGTGTCGTTGGGAGGGAACCCCCGGATCCGGGCGGCCCGCCGCCGGCGGGCGGGGACGCCGAGCGGGCCGGGCACGCCCTGCGGGCGCCGAGCAGGCTGCACGCCTTCAACCGGTACGAGATCAAGTACCTGGTGGACGACGCCACCGCGCGGGCCCTGCGGGACGAGTTCGCGGCCCGGATGGAGCGGGACAGCCACGGCGACACCGGCGGGTACGGCGTCTGGAGCGTCTACTACGACACCACCGGGCTCCGCTTCTACTGGGAGAAGATCGAGGGCCTGAGGTTCCGCCGCAAGCTGCGGATCCGCCACTACGGCGACCGCTTCGCCGTCACCGACGACACCACGGTGTACGTCGAGATCAAGCAGCGGGTCAACCGGGTCACCCAGAAGCGCCGGATCGCCCTGCCGTACCGGCTCGCCCGTGAGCTGTGCGACCGCCGGGTGCCGGTCGACCACGACGGCTGCCCGCCCGCCTTCGTCGAGGAGGTGCTCGAACTGGTCGCCGGCCTCGACCTGCGGCCGGTCGCGATGACCGGCTACCAGCGGGAGGCGTTCGTCGGGCGCGACGCCGACGTCGGGCTGCGCGTCACCCTCGACCACCGGGTCCGGGGCCGCGACCGCGACTTCCACCTGGGCGCCGACGCCGAGAACCGGCTGATCGTGCCGGCGAAGCTGACGGTGGTGGAGGTCAAGGCCAACGAGCGGGTGCCGCACTGGCTCACCGACCTGGCCGTCCGCTCCGACATGTCGGTCGTCCGGATGTCCAAGTACTGCCAGAGCGTCGAGGCGTTCGGCCGGGCGCCCCGATCCGTCTTCCACGTCGCCGACGACGATCCCGCCGCCGGCCTTTCGTCCCACGTCCCCACCGTCACGAGCGAGGCCTAGCACCATGGACTTCACCTTCCAGGACCTGTCCGGCACCTTCAGCGTCGCCGACATCGCCGTCGCCCTGTCGCTGTCCTTCGTGCTCAGCGCGGCGATAGGCTGGGTCTACCGGTTCACCCACCGCAACGTGTCGTACAGCCAGTCGTACGTGCAGACGCTCGTCGTCCTCGGCATGCTGATCTCGCTGATCATGCTGGTGGTCGGGTCGAACATCGCCCGCGCCTTCGCGCTGGTCGGCGCGCTGTCCGTGGTGCGCTTCCGCAACGCGATCAAGGAGACCCGCGACGTCGGCTTCATCTTCCTGGTCATGGGCGTCGGCATGGCCTGCGGCACCCGCTTCTACACCCTCGCCGTCGTCGCGGCCGTCGCGATCGGACTGGTGATCCTCGTGATGTACCGCTTCAACTGGTTCGCCTCCCAGGTGCAGCGGCAGGTGGTCAAGGTGCAGGTCCCGCCGGACGGCGGCCACACGGAGGCCATCCAGGACGTGCTGATCCGCCTCACCAGCGAGTTCGAGCTGGTCAGCATGGAGACGATCCGCGGCGGCGCGCTGACCGAGATCATGTACACGGTGCGCCTGCGCAAGGGCCGCGAGCCGGGCGAACTGGTCGCGGCCCTCAGCGAGCGCACGTCCGGCCAGCGGGTGACGGTGCTGACCGGCTACGACCAGACGGACCTGTGATGCCGGCGCCCGCCGCCGGCCCGGGGCGCCGCCTGCTGCGCCGGGTCCCGGTCCGCGTCCGGCAGCACTGGAGGCTGCTGGCCGGCTGCGTCGCGTTCCTGACCGTCCTGACGGTGGTGTTCAGCACGGTGCGGGTGCAGCCGTACGTCACCGGCGGCGGCGGTCGCGGCGGCGACGAGGTCACCCACGACATCGCCGGCTCGCGGGCGCTGTTCGACGCGACGGTCGCGCACGACATCTCGCTGACGTTCCGCGACGCGGACTACGAGCGAATGGTCGACGCGTTCGCCAAGGAGGGCGAGAAGGAGTACGTCGAGGCCGACCTGACCATCGACGGCACCACGATCCCGAGCGTGGGGATCCGCCTCAAGGGCAACTCGACCCTGGCCGGGATGACCCGCGGCGGCGAGTCCATCGGCGGCCGGCCCGGCGGGCAGGGCGGCCCGGCCGCCGGGGGCGACGCCGGGGTGGGCCGGCCGGGCCGGGGCGACGCCGGTCGACCGGCCGGGGCACCACAGGGTGGCGGTCCGGCCGCCGGTGGGGCGCCGCAGGGTGGCGGTCCGGCCGCCGGCGGGGCGCCGCAGGGCGGCGGCGGGCGTACCTCGCTCAAGGCCGAGGAGCCGGAGACGCTGCCGTGGCTGATCCGGTTCGACGAGTTCGTGGCGGGCCGCCGGTACCAGGGGCACCGGGAGATCGCCGTCCGCGTCGGCGGCATGGGCGGCGGCTCGACCGTGCTCAACGAGGCGGTCTCCCTGCGCCTGCTCGCCGACGCCGGGGAGGCGGCGCCGGGCTACGCGTACACCCGGTTCGTGGTCAACGACCGGCCGGCCGTGGCCCGGCTGGTCGTCGAGCACCCGGACGCGACCTTCGCCGACGACCTCGGCGACGACGGGGTGCTCTACAAGGCGCTGGCCACCGGCCGCTTCGCCGACCAGGGCGACGACCCGACCGACTACCAGGACGACTTCCGCCAGGTCACCGCCAAGGGCAGCCGGGACCTCCAGCCGGTCATCGACCTGGTGCGCTGGGTGGCGGACAGCAGCGACGCCGAGTTCGACGCGCACCTGGCGGACCACGTCGACGTCGAGTCCTTCGCCCGCTACGTGGCCTGGCAGAACCTGCTGCTCAACTTCGACGACATGGCGGGCCCCGGGCGCAACTACTACCTCTGGTACGACCTGGCGACGAAGCGGTTCACCGTCGTCGGCTGGGACTACAACCTCACCTTCACCGGCAACGCCGGCCAGGGGCCGCACGACGCGGGCCGGATGGGTGGCGGGGCGCCGCCGGCCGGCGGGCAGCCGCCCGAGGGCGTACCGGTCCCGGGTGGCGCGCGCCCGCCGGCCGGCGCGGCGGTGCCCGGTGGCGACGCGGGCGCCGGTCGCGGCGGCGGCAACCGCCTCAAGGAGCGGTTCCTGGCCAGCTCCGCGTTCAAGGCCGGCTACGAGGAGGCGTACCGGGAGCTGTACCGGCAGGCGTACGCCGGCGGCGCGGCGCTGGCCGCGGTGGACGAGCTGGCCGCGGTGGTGTCGACCGTCGACGGCCACGACGCGCAGGCGGTCGGCACCGAGGCGGAGCGGCTGCGCACGCTGATCCGCGAGCGGACGTCCCGCCTGGCCGCCGACCAGGTCGTCGCCGGAAGTTGACCGCCCGGCCCGGGCGGGTGGCGCCGGAAGTCGGCACCGCTCCCCCGGGCCGGCCCGCCCGCGCTATCCCGGGGTCAGCCGCACCCGGCGCAGCAGTTGCGCGTTGGCCGCCACCACGATCGTGGAGGCGGACATCAGCACCGCCGCCACGGCCGGGCTGAGCGCGACGCCGGCCCAGGCCAGGACGCCCGCCGCCAGCGGGATCGCCACCACGTTGTAGCCGGCGGCCCAGGCCAGGTTCTGGATCATCTTCCGGTACGACGCCCGGGACAGCCGGAGCACGCCGGCGACGCCGCGCGGGTCGGAGGAGGCCAGGATGACCCCGGCCGACTCGATCGCCACGTCCGTGCCGGCCCCGATCGCCACGCCCACGTCGGCGCGGGCCAGGGCGGGGGCGTCGTTGACGCCGTCGCCGACCATCGCCACCGTCAGCCCGCGCGCCTGGAGGTCGGCCACGGCCCGGTCCTTGTCGGCGGGAAGCACCTCGGCGAAGACCTCGTCGATCCCCCGCCGGAAGCCCAGGTCGGCGGCGACCGCCTCGGCGACCGGCCGGGCGTCACCGGTGATCATCGCGATGGTCCGCACGCCCTGCTCGCGCAGCTCGGCGATGGCCGCGCGAGCCTCCGGGCGGACCTCGTCCTCCAGCGCGAACGCGCCCACCGCCGCCGGCGGGCCGGTGGCCGGCAGCCGGACGAGGTGCAGCACCGCCGCGCCCCGCGACGACCAGTCCCGGGTCACGGCGGCGAGGTCGTCCGGGACGGTGGCACCGAGCTCGCGCACCAGGGCCGGGCCGCCGACCGCCCAGGCGGTGCCGTCGACGACGGCCTGTACGCCCCGGCCGGGCAGGGACCGGAAGTCCCGGGCGACCGCCGCCAGCCCCCGGTCCCGCGCGACCGCCACCAGGGCGCGGGCGAGCGGGTGCTCGCTGTCGGCCTCGACCGCCCCGGCGATCCGCAGCACCTCGTCCTCGCCGGCGCCGCCGGTGGCGGCCGTGGCGGTGACCGTGTGGGCGCCCCTGGTCAGGGTGCCGGTCTTGTCGAACAGCACCGCGTCGACCGTGCGCATCCGTTCCAGGGCGAGCCGGTCCTTGACCAGGATGCCGGCCTTGGCCGACACCGCCGTGGAGAGGGCGACCACCAGCGGGATGGCCAGCCCGAGCGCGTGCGGGCAGGCGATCACCAGCACCGTGACCGACCGCACCACCGACTGGTCCGGGTCGCCCAGCGCCCACCAGGCGGCGAAGGTGACCAACGCGGCGGCGGCGGCGACGTAGAACAGCGTCGCGGCGAACCGGTCGGCGAGGACCTGGGCCCGGCCGCTGGACGCCTGCGCCTCGGCGACGAGCCGGCCGATGCCGGCCAGCGCCGTGTCCTCGCCGACCGCGTCGACCCGGACCCGCAGCGCGGAGTCGGTGGCCACCGTGCCGGCCACCACCCGGTCGCCGACACCGCGCGGCACCGGCCGGGACTCCCCCGTGATCATCGACTCGTCCAGCTCGGCGGCGCCGTCGACGATCGAGCCGTCGGCCGGCACCCGGCCCCCGGAGCGGACCAGCACCACGTCGCCCACCCGCAGCTCCCCCAACGGCACGCGCCGCGCGACGCCGTCGTCGCCGATCCGCTCGGCGTCGTCGGGCAGCAGCGCGGCCAGGGCGGCGAGGGCGCCGCGCGCCTGGCCGATCGCCTTCATCTCCTGCCAGTGCCCGAGCAGCATGATGGTCACCAGCGCCGCCAGCTCCCACCAGAAGTCCAGGTCGAACGCGCCCAGCCGGGTCGCCAGCGAGGCGACGTACGCCACGGTGATCGCCATCGACACCAGCAGCATCATCCCGGGGGCGCGGTCGCGGACCTCCCGTACGGCTCCCACCAGGAACGGCCAGCCGCCGTAGAAGAAGACCACGGAGCCGAGGACCGGCCCGACCCAGCCCGTGCCCGGGAAATCCAGGGTGTAGCCGAACCAGCCCATCACCATGTCGCTGGTCAGCACGATCGGGACGGTGAGGGCGAGGCACAGCCAGAACCTGCGCCGGAACTGCTCCGGATCGTGTCCGGCATGCTTGTCGTGCCCGCCGTGGCCGCCGGCCGGGCCGGGCGCGGCGGGCCGGCCGGGATCGGCGCGGAACGGCCGTGAGAACACTCCGACCCCCGTTTCCGGCCCCGCCCCAACCGGGCCATCGGCCCGCCAGCCGGTCGGCGCCCGGGACGGGCGTCCGGCGCGCGCTCGGTGGGGCCGCAGGGACCACTGTAGGAGAGGCGGAGGTCACCGGGCCGGCGATCGCCCCGATCGGCGGGACGCCTACCGCGACGGGCCACCCGCCAGCCGGCGGCGTCAGCGCCGGCTCACCGCCACGCGGTCTCCTCCGCCACCTGTACGCGGTCGAGCAGCGGCCGCCACCAGCTATCGTGCTGCCGGTACCAGGCGACCGTCTCGGTCAGCCCGGCGTCGAACCCGATCGTCGGGGCCCAGCCCAGCTCGCCCCGCAGCTTGCCGGAGTCGAGCAGGTAGCGGCGGTCGTGCGAGGGGCGGTCGGGCACCCGCCGCTTCAGCTCCGGGCCGAGGCCCAGCTCCGCGAGCACGGCGTCGGCGAGCGTCTCGACGTCGACCTCCACGCCGCTGCCGACGTTGTACGTCTCCCCCAGCCGGCCGTGCAGCAGCACCGCCTCGACCGCCCGGCAGTGGTCGGCCACGTGCAGCCACTCCCGGCGGTTACGGCTGGAGGCGTAGACCGGCAGCGGCAGCCCGCGCAGCGCGTGCGTGACGAACAGCGGGATGACCTTCTCGGGAAACTGGTACGGCCCGTAGTTGTTGGCGCAGGTCGTGATCGTGAACGGGATCCCGTAGGTGTGGCCGAAGGCGCGCACCGCGTGGTCGCCCCCGGCCTTCGCGGCGTTGTACGGGGTGCGCGGCCGGTAGGGCGACTCCTCGGTGAAGGCGCCGGGGTCGTCGAGCGCCATGTCCCCGTACACCTCGCAGGTGGAGATCTGGTGGAAGCGGATCCCGTCGCGGCCGACCCGCCGGACGGCCTCCATGAGGGCGACGGGGCCCAGCACGTTCGTCTCGAAGAAGGCCGTCGGGCCGAGCACGGCCCGGGAGTTGTGCGACTCGGCGGCGAAGTTCACCACCACGTCGACGCCGTGCTCGCGCAGCACCCGCTCCACGGTCGGCTGGTCCCGGATGTCGCCCCGTACGAAGGTGACCGGGTCGTCGAGGTCGGCGAGGTTGGTCAGCGTGCCGGAATAGGTCAGCAGGTCGAAGGCGACCACCCGGTCACGGGGGTGGGCCCGGCGCCAGTGCCGGACGAAGTTGGAACCGATGAAGCCCGCCGCGCCCGTGACGAGAATCGTGCTCACTGTTGTCTCCTGCCCTCGCCGGCCGCCCCGGGTGGCCTGCGTCGGCGGCGTCCGGCCCGTCGTCTGCGACGCGGCCCGTCGACCGGCCCGCGTGGGTGGTCACCCCTGACGAGTCTGCCCGGCGGCGCGGCGACCCGGGCGGCGGGTCGTACGTCACGGCATCGGCGCACACGGCGCGGCGTTCCGGCGCGGCGCACACGGCCCGGCGCACACGGCGTCGGCGCACACGGCAAGGCGCTCCGGGGCAGCGCACAGGGCGCGGCGCGAACCGGCGTCGGCGCACACGGCACGGCGCTCCGGGGCGGCCCGACGCCGACAGGGCCCCTCCCCCGCCGGAGCGTGGGGAGGGGCCCTGTCGGCGGAGCCGGAGGCGGTGGCGTCGGCAGCGATCGGGTCGGGCCGGACCGACCGGCGCGACCGATGCCGGAGATCAGCAGTCGGCAAGCTGACCGCGCAGCTTGCCGAGGGCGCGGGCGAGCAGCCGGGAGACGTGCATCTGGGAGACGCCGACCTGGGCGGCGATCTCGCTCTGCGTCAGGTTGCCGTAGAAGCGCAGGGTGAGGATCTTCTGCTCCCGCTCGTCGAGGGTGGCGAGCGCCGGGCCGAGGGCCACCCGCAGCTCCGCCAGCGCGAACTCGTCGTCCTCGGCGCCCAGCGTGTCGCCCAGCTCGGTGGCGCTGTCGCCGTCGCCGATCGGGGTGGACAGGGACACCGCGTTGTAGGCGCGGGCGCCCTCGAGGCCCTCCAGGACCTCTTCCTCGGTGATGTCGAGGTGGGCGGCGATGTCGGCGACCGTCGGGGCCCGGTTGAGGGTCTGGGTGAGGGCGCCGTTGGCCTCGGAGATGCGCAGCCGCAGCTCCTGCAGGCGGCGCGGGACCCGGATGTTCCAGGTGCGGTCGCGGAAGTGGCGCTTGATCTCGCCGAGGATCGTCGGGATGGCGAAGCCGGCGAAGTCGACGCCGCGGGAGGCGTCGAACCGGTCCACGGCCTTGATCAGCCCGAGTGCGGCGGTCTGGGCGAGGTCGCCGGTGGGCTCGCCGCGCCCGCTGTAGCGGTAGGCGAGGTGGTTGGCCAGCGGCAGCCACGCCTCGATGACCCGGTCCCGCAGCGCCGGCCGGTCGGGGTGCCCCTCGGGCAGGGCGGCGAGAGCGGTGATCAGCTCGCTCGCGCGGGACTCGTCGCCGACGGCCGGGGTGTCGACGTCGGTGGTGGTCTTCGGCGCGGTGGTCGTGGTGATCATGTCTGCCTTCCTGTCCCGCATGGCGCGGCCGCACCCGGAGGCGTCGACCGCAGTGCAGCAACCCTAGACCAAAGGCTGCCGCCATATCAACCGAACGGCCGATGGACGAAGCAACCAAAATGCCGCAAGTCACTCGGCAGAGGCTTCCGGCAGGTTCGGCGACGGGCGGGTGCCGGCGGTGGGGACGGGTTGGCGGCCGGCAGAACGGGGACATGCCGGCATGGGCGACATCCGGCACCGCCTCGCCGGCCGTCCGGGCCGACCCGACCGGGAGATCGAGGAAGCGTTCGACCGCGTCGTCGCCGAGGGCGGCACCCGGCTGGCCCGCCCGTGGCCGTCCCTGGTGGCCACCGGGCTGCTCGGCGGGATCGACGTGGGCACCGGCGTGCTGGCGTACCTCCTGGTCGAGCACGCCACCGGCCAGCCGCTGCTGGCCGGACTGGCCTTCGGCATCGGCTTCGTGGCGCTGCTGCTGGCCCGCGGCGAGCTGTTCACCGAGAACTTCCTGGTGCCGGTCACCGCGGTCGCGGCCGGCCACGGCACCCCGCGGGCGCTCGCCCGGCTCTGGGGCGTCACCCTGGCCGGCAACCTGCTGGGTGGCTGGCTCGTCGCCTGGCTGATCACCCGGGCCTACCCGGACCTGCGCGCCACCGCCGTCGACACCGGCGCCTACTTCGCCGACCTGGGGATCAACGCGCGGTCCTTCCTCCTGGCCGTGCTCGCCGGCATGGTCATCACGCTGATGACCCGCACGCAGCACGCCAGCGACAGCCTCGGCATCCGGGTGGTCGCCGCCCTGCTGTTCGGCGCCCTCCTCGCGGGCGGGCGGCTCTTCCACAGCGTGCTCGACTCGATCCTCATGTTCGCCGCGCTGACCGCCGGCGCGGCGCCGTTCGGCTACCTGGACTGGCTCGGCGCGTTGGCCTGGTCCGTCCTGGGCAACGTCGTCGGCGGCGTCGGGCTGGTCGCCTTCCTCCGCCTGGCCCGCGTCCCGCACCGGCTCGCCGACGAGCGCCGCCGGCACGGCCGCGGTTGAGGCGGGCGACGTACGCGGGCGGAACCGGGCGTGCGCGCAGTGTCGAGACGGCGGCGCGCGCGGGCGGGACCGGGCTCAGCCGGCGGCGGGGCCCACGTAGAGCCGGCTGACCGTCTCGGCGACGCAGACCGGCTTGGTGCCGGCGTCGCACTCCACGGTCACCCCGGTCACCAGTTGCACCCCGCCGTCCACCGGGGTCACCCCGGCGATGGTGGCGGTGGCCCGCACGGCGCTGCCCACGGGCACCGGGGCGGGGAACCGGACCCGGTTGAGCCCGTAGTTGACCCCCATCCGTACCCCCCGCACCCGGTAGAGCCGGCCGACCAGCGCCGGCACCAGGGACAGGGTGAGGAAGCCGTGCGCGATCGTGCCGCCGTACGGGCCGGCGGCGGCCCGTACGGCGTCGAGGTGGATCCACTGGTGGTCGTCGGTGGCGTCGGCGAACAGGTCCACCCGGCCCTGGTCGACGCGCTGCCACTGCCCGGGGCCGAGGGTCTCGCCGACCGCGGCCGCGAGGTCGTCGACGGAGGCGAACGTCCTCATGCCAGGTGCCCTCCGAGCTTCGTGTAGCCGCGCAGCAGGTCCCGCGCGATGATCAGCCGCTGCATCTCGTCGGTGCCCTCGAAGATCCGGTAGAGCCGGACCTGCCGGTACCACCGCTCGACGGGCAGCTCCCGGGTGTAGCCCATGCCGCCGTGGATCTGGAGGACCCGGTCGACCACCCGGTTGACCATGCCGGCGCCGTAGAGCTTCGCCATCGACGAGGCGTGCCGCGGGTCCATGCCCTGGTCCACCGTCCAGGCGGCCCGCAGGATGAGCCACCGGGCCGCCTCCAGCTCCGTCTCGGAGTCGGCGATCATCCACTGGATCGCCTGGTTCTCGCCGATCGGGCGGCCGAACGTGTGCCGGGTGTTGGCGTGGTCGACGGCCATCCGCAGGGCCCGCTCGGCGATGCCGACCGCGTGCGAGGGGATGGTGTAGCGCCCCTTGCCGATCCACTCCATCGCCAGGGCGAAGCCCTGGCCGGGCTCGCCGAGGATGTTGCGCCCGGGCACGCGTACGTCGTCGAAGACCAGCGAGGCCGGGCCGCCCTCGCCCATCGTCTGGATGAACTCCGAGCGCCAGCCCATCTCCCGGTCCACCAGGAAGGCGGTGGCGCCGCCGTTGCGGGCCCCCTTGTCGCGGTCGGTCACCGCGATGACGATGGCGAAGTCCGCCTCGTTGCCGCCGGTGATGAAGGTCTTCTCGCCGTTGAGGACCCAGTCGCCGCCGTCGCGGCGGGCGCTGAGCCTGATGTTGGCCGCGTCGGAGCCGGCCCCCGGCTCGGTGATCGCGAAGCAGCTGCGCCGCTCGCCCTCGATGGTCGGGATCAGGAACTCCCGCTTCTGCTCCTCGTTGGCGTGGAACAGGATGTTGTCGGCCTCGCCCCCGAAGCGGAACGGCACGAACGAGCGGCCGATCTCGGTCCAGATCAGCGACTGGGTCACCGCCGGCAGGTCCATGCCGCCGTACTCCTCGGGGGTGGCCAGCCCCCAGAAGCCGAACGCCCGCGCCCGGAGCTGCAACTCGCGCAGCTCGTCGGGTTCGAGGCCGGGCCGGTGGGCGCGTTCGCGCCGGAGCAGCTCCTGCTCCAGCGGCACGACCTCCTTGGTGATGAAGTCGCGGGCGGTGTCGCGGACGGCCCGCTCGGTGTCGGAAAGCGCGAAGTCCATGTCTCCTCCGGGTCCGTGAGGCGGTACGCGCGCCTCAGCGCGCGCCGCCGTTGACGTACAGGGTCTGGCCGCTGACGTACGAGGCGTCGTCGCTGGCCAGGAAGGCGATCACCGAGGCGATCTCGGCCGGCTGGGCGACCCGGCGCAGCGGGGTGTGCTCGGCGACCATCCGCTGGTGCTCCTCCGGCCTGCTGCCCACCCGCTCGGCGGTGGCGGCGGTCATCGCGGTGGCCACGTAGCCGGGGGCGACGGCGTTGACCGTGACGTCGAACGGGCCCAGCTCGACGGCGAGGGTGGCGGTCAGCCCCTGCACGCCCGCCTTGGCCGCCGCGTAGTTGACCTGGCCCCGGTTGCCCAGGGCGGAGCGGCTGCTCAGGTTGACGATCCGCCCGTAGCGGGCCTCGACCATGTGCCGCTGCGCCGCCTGGCAGCAGAGGAACATGCTCGTCAGGTTGGTGGTGAGCACCGCCTCCCACTCGGGCAGCGGCATCTTGAACAGCAGGTTGTCGCGGGTGATGCCGGCGTTGTTGACCAGCACGTGCAGCCCGCCGTACGCCCGGACCACCTGGTCGGTCATCGCGGCGACCGCCTCGGGGTCGGTCACGTCGCAGCCGATGCCGACGGCGCGGCCGCCGGCGGCGGTGATCTCGTCGGCGACGGCCCGGCTGCGGTCGGCGTCGAGGTCGACCACGGCGACGGCCGCGCCCTCGGCGGCCAGCCGGTGGGCGGTGGCGGCGCCGATGCCCTGCGCGGCGCCGGTGACGACGGCGACCCGGTCGGCGAATCTGGTCACGGTTGCTCCCTGGGGTCAGAAGGCGTTCACGCCGGTGAGCGCGCGGCCGATGAGGAGTTGCTGGATCTGGCTGGTGCCCTCGTAGAGGGTGGCGACGCGGGCGTCGCGCAGGTACTTGCCGACCGGGTACTCGTCGACGTAGCCGTAGCCGCCGAAGACCTGGACGGCGTTGTTCGCCGCGCGGACGGCGGCCTCGCTGGCGAAGAGCTTGGCCATCGACGCCTCGGTGGCGAACGGCTCGCCCCGGTCGATCAGGTCGGCCACCCGCCAGACCAGCAGCCGCGCGGCGGCGGTGTCGACGGCGATCGCGGCGAGCAGTTGCTGCACGAGCTGGTGGGCGGCGATGGGCTTGCCGAACTGGGTGCGCTGCCCGGCGTATCCGACGGCCGCGTCGAGGCAGCCCTGGGCGATGCCGACGCAGCCGGCGGCCACCGACATGCGGCCCTTGGCCAGGGTGGACAGCGCCAGCCGGAAGCCGGCGCCCTCCTCGCCGAGGCGCGCGGAGTCGGGCACCCGTACGTCGTCGAAGCGCAGCTCGCCGGTGGCCTGGCCGCGCAGGCCGAGCTTGCCGTGGATCTCCCGGCGGGTCAGGCCGGGCGCGTCGGTGGGCACCAGGAACGCGGTGACGCCCCGGTGGCCCGGCCCGCCGGTGCGGGCGAAGACCAGCGCGACGTCGGCGGTGGTGCCGTTGGTGATGAACGTCTTCGTGCCGGTGATCAGCCAGTCGCCGCCGTCGCGGACGGCCCGGGTGGTCAGCGCGGCCGCGTCCGAGCCGCTGTCCGGCTCGGTCAGCGCGAAGCAGCCGAGCGCGGCGCCGGAGCAGAGCCGGGGCAGCCACCGCGCCCGCTGCTCCGCGGACCCGTGCGCGGCGACGGACTTGGCGACCAGGCCGAGCGAGACGGAGACGATGCCCCGCACCGACGAGTCGCCCCGGCCCAGCTCCTCCAGCACGAGGCAGTAGGAGAGGTGGTCGCCGCCGGAGCCGCCGTCGTCCTCGCCGATGGTCAGCCCGAGGAAGCCGAGCCGGCCGAGCTTGCCGACGATCTCCGGGTCGACCGACTCGCGCCGGTCCCAGGTCGTCGCGTGCGGTCGCACCTCCCGGTCGACGAAGTCGGCGGCGAGCCGGCGGACCGCGACCTGCTCGGCGGAGAGCTGAAGGTCCATGCGGCATAAACTAGCGGTGCAAGTTTAATTCCGTCCAGACCCCGTGTGGCAGAGTCTGCGGCGGACCCACCCCAGGGAGGAGGAACGGATGCCCCGGCCACGGCAGGCGCTGCTCAGCCGGCAGCGGATCGTCGAGGCCGCCGCCGCGCTGATCGACGCCGAGGGCCTGGAGGGCTTCTCCACCCGCCGGCTCGCCGCCGAACTCGGGGTGCGGGGCCCGTCGCTCTACAACCACTTCGCCACCAAGGACGAGATCCTCGACGCGGTGGCCGACAGCATCACCGGCCAGGTCGACGTGTCGTTCTTCGGCCACGTCGACTGGCGGGAGGCGCTGCGTCGGTGGGGGCACTCCTACCGCGCGGCGCTGGCGGCGCACCCGAACATCGTGCCGTACCTGGCCCGGGGGCCGGGGCGCCGACCGGCCGCGCTGGCCATGGCCGACGCCGTCTACGGCGGGCTCGTCGCCGCCGGGTGGCCGCCCGCCCGGGCCACCCACATCGGCGCGCTGATGCGCTACTTCGTCGCCGGCTCGGCGCTCGGCTCGTTCGCCCGGGGCTTCGTCGAGGACCCGGGGCTGTACGCGGAGCAGTACCCGCACCTGACCCAGGCCCACCGGCTGGCCGAGCATCAGCAGCGGGTCGACGAGGGCGCGTTCGCCCTCGGCCTCGACGCGCTCGTCGACGGGCTGTCGCGCACGTACGAGGCGCAGATCGGGCCGTTGCCACCCCTCCCGCCCGGCGACACGGCGTACTAAGGTCAAAACTTGCACTGCTAGTTTCCGGCCGACGTACGTGAGGGGCGCGATGGATCTCGCACGGACCGACTTCTACCTCGACGGACAGTGGGTCGCCGCCGGGCCCGGGGAGACCGTCGAGGTGCGCAACCCGGCCACCGAGCAGGTCATCGCGACCGTGCCGGCCGGCACGGCGGCCGACGTCGACCGGGCCGTCGCGGCGGCCCGCGCCGCCTTCCCCGGCTGGGCCGACACCGCGCCCGCCGACCGGGCGGCCCGCCTGGACCGGCTGCACGCCGCGCTCACCGCCCGCGCCGACGAGATCGCCCGCACCGTCGCCCTGGAACTGGGCACCCCGCTGAAGGTGGCCACCCGGGTCCAGGCCGGCCTGCCGCTGACCGTGCTGCACAGCTACGTCGAGCTGGCCGCCCGGCCGCCGGCCGACGAGACGGTCGGCAACTCGCTTGTCGTCCGGGAGCCGGTCGGCGTGGTCGGGGCGATCACCCCGTGGAACTACCCGCTGCACCAGGTCGTCGCGAAACTGGCCCCCGCCCTGGCCGCCGGCTGCACGGTGGTGCTCAAGCCCAGCGAGCTGACCCCGCTGACGGCGTACCTGCTCTTCGAGGCGATCCACGAGGCCGGCTTCCCGCCCGGCGTGGTCAACCTGGTCACCGGCACCGGCCCGATCGTGGGCGAGGCGATCGCCGCGCACCCCGACGTCGACATGGTCTCCTTCACCGGCTCGACCGCCACCGGCCGGCGGATCTCGCACCTCGCCGCCGACCGGATCGCCCGCGTCGCCCTGGAACTCGGCGGCAAGTCCGCCAACGTCGTCCTCGACGACGCCGACCTGGCCACGGCGGTCAAGGTCGGGGTCGGCAACGCGTTCCTCAACTCCGGCCAGACCTGCACCGCCTGGACGCGGCTGCTGGTGCACCGCGACCGCTACGACGAGGCCGTCACCCTGGCCGCCGAGGCCGCGGCCGGCTACCGGCTCGGCGACCCGTTCGACCCGGCCACCCGGCTCGGCCCGCTCGTCTCCGCCGCCCAGCGGGAACGGGTCACCGGCCACGTCGCCCGGGGGCTGGCCGACGGCGGCCGGCTGGTCGCCGGCGGTCCCGACGCCCCGCTGCCCGAGCGCGGCTTCTTCGTCGCCCCGACGGTGATCGCCGACGTCGACCCGGACAGCGCCCTGGCGCAGGAGGAGGTCTTCGGCCCGGTGCTCGCCGTCATCCCGTTCGGCGACGACGACGAGGCGGTGGCCATCGCCAACAACTCGCGGTACGGGCTGGCCGGGGCGGTCTGGTCCGCCGACGACGAGCGGGCGCTGCGGGTGGCCCGGCGGCTGCGTACCGGCGCCGTGGACGTCAACGGCGCCCCGTTCAACCCGCTCGCCCCGTTCGGCGGCTACAAGCAGTCCGGCCTCGGCCGCGAGCTGGGCCGCCACGGGCTGGACGAGTTCCTCCAGACCAAGGCGATCCAGCGGTGAGGGCGCTCGTCGTCCGGGCCGCCGGCGAGCCGCCGCGGGTGGAGGAGGTGGCCCTGCCCGCGCCCGGCCCGGGCGAGGTGCGGGTGGACGTCCGGGCCGCCGGGGTGTGCCACTCCGACCTGTCCATGGTCGACGGCACGCTCGCGCCGCCGTACCCGCTGGTGCTCGGGCACGAGGCGGCGGGCGTCGTGGTCGAGGTCGGCGACGGGGTCTCCCGGGTCGCGCCCGGCGCGCACGTGGTGCTCAACTGGGCGCCGCCCTGCCGGCGGTGCTGGTACTGCGGGCACGGCGAGCCCTGGCTCTGCGAGCGCTCCGGCTCGCCGGCGTCCGCCCGGGGTCACACTGCGGCCGGCGAGCCGCTGCACGTCACGCTCGGCCTCGGCGCCCTCGCGGAGGCGGTGGTGGTGCCGCAGGAGGCGGTGATCCCGGTCCCGGCGGAGCTGCCGTTCGAGGCCGCCGCGCTGCTGGGCTGCGCCGTGCTCACCGGCGTCGGCGCGGTACGGCGCACCGCGCGGGTGGCCGCCGGCGAGTCGGTGGCCGTCATCGGCCTCGGCGGGGTGGGGCTCTCGGCGGTCTCGGCCGCCCGGGCCGCCGGCGCGGGCCGGGTGCTCGCCGTCGACGTCTCGCCGGCCAAGGCGGGGCTGGCCGCCGCCGCCGGCGCCACGGACTTCCTGCTCGCCGACGAGTCGCTCAACCGGGCGATCCGGCAACGCACCGAGGGCCGGGGCGTCGACCACGCGATCGAGTGCGTCGGGCGCAGCGCCACCATCCGTACGGCGTGGCGGGCCGCCCGGCGCGGCGGCCAGGTCATCGTCGTCGGCATGGGCGCCAAGGACGACGTGGTGGGCCTCGGCGCGCTGGACATCTTCCACTCCGCGCGGACGCTGCGCTCCTCGGTGTACGGCTCGTCGGATCCCGACCGGGAGGTGCCCGAGCTGGCCCGGGCCGTGCTCGACGGCTCCCTCGACCTCGCTCCCCTGATCACCGACCGGTGCGACCTGGACGGCGCCGCCGCGGCGTTCGACCGGATGACCCGCGGCGAGGGCGCCCGCACCGTCGTACGGCCCTGACCCGGCCCGGGCGCGCAGCAGGGTCTTCGGGCTGCGGGTTGTCGGTCTCCGCGGCCGGCATCAGCAGCGCCCGCCGCGACCCGGTCCACCTGGGACGGCGGGCCGGCCGCTCTCCCTGACGGTCGCGGCGTCCGGCGGCGGCTCGTCGACCCGGCGGTCGATCTAGGACAGCGCCCGGGCCAGCTCGGTGCGGGAGCGGATGCCGAGTCGGTGGAAGATGTTGCGCAGGTGGTGGTCGACGGTGCGGGTGGACAGGAACATCCGGGCGGCGATCTCCCGGTTGGTGGCGCCCTCGGCGACGAGCTGCGCGATCCGCAGTTGCTGGCCGGTCAGCAGCCGGGCCGCCGACAGGTCCGGCCCGCCGACGGACTCCCCGGCCGCCCGCAGCTCCGTGGTGGCCTGCTCGGCCCACGCCGCGAGCCCGAGCAGGTCGAAGGTCTCCCGGGCGGCGTGCAGGTGCTCGCGGGCGTCCCGGGGGCGGCGGCTGCGGCGCAGCTCGCGGCCGAGGAGCAGCTCGGTGCGGGCCCGCTCGAACGCGGCGGCGTCCCCCGGGTGCAGCCGCAACGCGTCACGGAACCGGCGCTCGGCCTCGGCGCTGCCCCGGGGCGCGAGCAGCGCGTGGCAGCGCGCCGACAGCGCCCGGCGGGACGGGCTGGCGGTGCTGCTGGCCCAGCGGTCGAAGACGGCGAGCGCGGCGGCGGCCGCCGGCCGGTGGGCCGAGCCGGCCGCGGCCTCCACCAGGTACGGGGTGGCCATCACCTGGATCAGCACCTGCCCGCGCCCGGTGCCCGGCCGGGCCAGCGCCGTCAGCCGGGCCGCCGCGGCGGCGTGCCGTCCGTCGACCAGGTCGAGCACCGCGAGGGCCCACTGCGCCAGCGCCCGGGGCCGGCTGTGCGGGGCGGGCCCCTCGCCGATCTCCCGGATCCGGCGCAGGCTCGCCTCCCGGTCGGCCCGTACGGCGGCCAGCACCGCCAGCATGCCCAGGTGGACGCCGGCGGAGTTGACCTGACCGGTGTCGCGGGCCACGCGCAGACCCTCCCGAGAGCTGTCCGCCGCGGCCTCGTGCCGGCCCAGCCAGTACTCGGCGATCGCGCGCAGTTCCAACGCCCGGGGCAACACCGAGAGCTCTCCCTCGGCGCGCGCCAGTTCGACGGCGCGCCCGGCGAGCCGGTGGGCGGCGTTGTCGACCGCGACCAGCAGGCCGGCGACGGCCGCGCAGGTCAGGGCGGTCGGGGTCAGCGCCGGCCCGGTCAACCGGTTGCCGAGCACGACGGCCCGCCGCAACGCCGGGCCGCCCCGGTCGTGCTCGCCGCGCAGCGTGGCGGCCGCCCCCGTGACCAGCGCGCCCATCAGCTCGGCGGCGGGCGGGTCGCCCGGGCGGCGCAGCGCCGACGCCCGCCGCGCCACCTCCGCGTACCGGTACTGGTCGCCGGCGAAGCAGACCGCCTCGCCGGCCCGCACCAGCGCGCCGAGGGCGGCGAGGCGGTCGGTGCCGGAGACCGGCCCGGCGGCGGCCAGCAGCGTGGCCGAGGCGACCGACGGCGAGCCGCACCGCAGCTCCAGCTCCCCGCGGAGCAGGTCGGCTCGGCCCGCCAGCAGGGGGTCGGCCGGGCCGGGCGGCAGCCCGGCCAGCAGCCGGCGGGCCCGCTGCGGGCGGCCCGCCGACCAGGCGTGGCGGGCGGCGGCGACGAGGCGGGCGGCGGCGTGCCGGGGCTCGGCGCTGAGTTCGGCGGCCCGGTGCAGCGCCGCCGCCGCGGCCTCCCCCGTCGCGTCGGCGGCTGCCGCCTCGAGTTCCGCCGCCAGCGCCGGGTCCGGGCGCTCGGCCGCGGCGGCGAGGTGCAGGGCGCGGCGCAGCCGCTGCGCGGGGCCGTCGAGTACGCCGGCCAGCAGCAGGTGGGCCGCGCGCCGCTCGGCCAGCGGCGCGCCGTCGACCACCACCGCCCGGGCCGGCGGTTGCGGCAGGGCGATCCGCCCCGGGCCGACCCGGACCAGGCCGGCGGCCTCGGCCGGGGCGAGCGCCTCGACGGTCGTGCCGGCGGCGCGCGCGGCCCGTACCAGGGTGGCCGGGTCGCCGTCCTCGTCGAGCGCGGCGAGCAGCAGCACGCGGCGGGTGTCGGCGGGCAGCCGCTCCAGGCGGGCCCGGTAGCCGCGGCCCAGCGCGCCGTCGACCGGCGGCGCCTCGGGCAGCGGCTCGTCGCCCCGGCGCTGCCCCGGGGTGAGCACCTCGGCGATGTCGACCAGGGCCTGCGGGTTGCCGCCGGCGGTCGCGGTCAGCGCGGCGGCCACCGCCGGCGCGATCCCCGGCACGCGGTCGGCGAGCAGGGCGGCGCCGGCGCGCTCGTCGAGCGGCGCGAGCCGGTGCTGGGGCACCCCGCCGAACGCGGCGTCGGCGCCGGCGGTGAGCAGGACGGTGACCGGCAGGTGGCGCAGCCGTCGGGCCACGAAGCCCAGCACGTCGGCGGTCGGCTGGTCGCCCCGGTCGACGTCGTCGACGGTGCAGAGCAGCGGGCGTTCCCGGGCGGCGACGGCGAGCAGCCTGAGCACGGCCATGCAGAGGGCGAGGCGACGGTGGGCGGGGCAGCCCTCGCCGGCCAGCGTCCGGCACAGCACCCGGCGCTGCGGCTCGGGCAGCGCGTCGGCGCGGTCGAGCACCGGGTCGAGCAGGCGTTGCAGGCCCGCGTACGGCAGTTCCGCCTCCTCCGCCAGGCCGGCGCCGGCCAGGACGGTGCGGTTGCCCGCGTGGCGGTGGGCGTAGGCGACGAGCGCGCTGCGGCCCGTGCCCGGCTCGCCCCGCAGCAGCAGCGCCGCACCCCTGTCCGGCCCGCCGTCGAGCAGCCGGCGGAGGGCCAGGCACTCGGCGTCGCGCCCCCACAGTCCGGGTAGTTGCACTGTCGATGCACTAACCATGCATCGAGTTTTACCTATAAGTAACCGGAAGGAAAGAGTCGGCTGCCCGCCGGCGCCGGCGGCGTCAGCCGCTCGCCGCGCCGGCCAGCAGCGCGCCCACGGTGCGCGCCATCACCGCCCTGGCCTGGTCGACGCCGAGCCCCAGCCCGTCGCGCAGCATCGACCACGCCGGCCACATGCTCGCCGCGACCAGGGCGTGCACCAGCTGCTCCCGGCCCGGCCCCGCCTGGGCCAGCTCGGCGGCGAAGAGCCGCTCCACCTCGTCGCGGACCCGGGCGATGTGCTTCAGCCGGTTGCGGTGCAGCTGCTCGGACACCGGCTCGCGCATCTGCGCGGCCCGGGCCGACGGCGCGATGAGCTGGAGCAGCCGGGCGCGCTGCCGGCAGTAGGCGTCGACCCGCTTGGCCAGCGGCAGCGCGGGCGAGACCGGCCGGTACGCGGCGTCCTGCTGCCGGAGCACCTCCGCGCCGCTGGCCTCGAAGAGGGTCTCCATGTCCTTGAAGTTGGTCCAGAGCGTCCGCAGCGAGATGCCGGCCCGCTCGGCGATGCGCTCGCCGGTCGGTCGCAGGTCGCCCTCCGAGATGAGCGCGAGGTGCGCCTCGACGATCGCCGCCCGGGTACGCGCCGCCCGGGCCGTCCGCCCGTCGACCCGGCCCGGTGCCTCGACCCCGCCCATCCGCGCTCTCCCCCTCGCCGCCATCTCGCCCACCGCCTCGCGAGTCTAGACGCGCGCCGCGTCGCGATCCGGCTGGTGCCGGCGCAGCTCCCGGCGGGCCAGCGACTGCCGGTGCACCTCGTCCGGGCCGTCGGCCAGCCGCAGCGCGCGGGCCCGGGCCCAGAGCCCGGCCAGCGGCGTGTCCTGGCTGACCCCCGCCGCCCCGTGCGCCTGGATGGCCCGGTCGATCACCCACTCGGCGGTCGCCGGCACCGCGATCTTGATCGACTGGATCTCGGTGTGGGCGGCCCGGTTGCCGACGGTGTCCATCAGCCAGGCCGTCTTGAGCACCAGCAGCCGCGCCTGCTCGATGCGGACCCGGGCCTCGGCGATCCAGTCCCGGATCACGCCCTGCCCGGCCAGCGGCCCGCCGAACGCGTGCCGGTCGGCGACCCGGCGGCACATCAGCTCGACGGCCCGTTCGGCCATGCCGAGCAGCCGCATGCAGTGGTGCACCCGGCCCGGCCCGAGGCGGGCCTGGGAGATGGCGAAGCCGTCGCCCTCCGCCCCGACCAGGTTCTCCGCCGGCACCCGGGCGTCGACGAAGTCGATCTCGGCATGGCCGCCGTGGTCGCCGTCGTCGTAGCCGAAGGTCCGCAGGCCGCGGCGGACGGTGACCCCGGGGGTGTCGCGGGGCACCAGGATCTGGCTCTGCCGCCGGTGCCGGGGCGCGGTCGGGTCCGTGCGTCCCATCACGACGAAGACCGCGCAGCGCGGGTTGAGGGCTCCGGTGACGAACCACTTCCGGCCGTTGACCACGTAGTCGTCGCCGTCGCGCTCGATGCGGGTGGCGATGTTGGTGGCGTCCGACGAGGCGACGGCCGGCTCCGTCATCGCGAACGCCGAGCGGATCCGGCCGTCCAGCAGCGGGGTGAGCCAGCGCTCCCGCTGCGCCGGGGTGCCGAACTCGGCCAGCAGCTCCATGTTGCCGGTGTCCGGCGCGGCACAGTTCAGCGCCACCGGGGCGAGCGCGGGCGACCGGCCGGTGATCTCAGCCAGCGGCGCGTACTGGAGGTTGGTCAGGCCCGCGCCGTGCCCGCCGGGGAGGAAGAGGTTCCACAGGCCGCGGCGACGGGCCTCGGCCTGCAGCTCGGCGACCACCGGCGGGGCGGCCCACGGGTCGGCCCCGGCGCGCACCTGCTCGGCGAAGACCGGCTCGGCCGGGTACACCCGCTCGGCCATGAAGGCGAGCAGCCGTTCCCGCAGGCGCTCGGTGGTCTCGTCGTGGCGGAAGTCCATCAGGCGTTCTCCATCCTCGGTGGCGGCGGCGCGCCGGCCGGGCGGGGGCGTCGCCGCACGCGCCCACCGGCAGGTCCCGCACCGGCCGACGGGCGCGGGAGCGCGGCAGCCGACGGGCGCGGGAGCGCGGCAGCCGACGGGCGCAGAAACGCGCCGGCCGACGGGCGCGGGAGCGCGGCGGCCGGGTGCCGGACCGGCCCGTGGGCGGGCGGCTCAGCCATGCCGGTGGTGCTCGGCGTCGCGCTGGGTCCGGTTCATGGCGCGCAGCCAGCGGTCCGGGTCGGCGGCGCGGCGGGCGTACCAGGCGGCCACCTCCGGGTGGGGCAGCACCAGGAAGCGGTCGTCGGCCAGCGCCGCGCTGACGCACTCCGCCACCTGCTCGCAGCTGACCGCGCCGGCGTCGAGCAGGGTCGCGCTCAACTCGTCGGCGGCGGCCAGCATCGGCGTGCGTACCCCCTGCGGGCAGAGCGCCTGGACGGTGACCCCCCGGTGGGCGTAGGTGGCCCGCAGCCACTCGGCGAACGCCAGCGCCGCGTGCTTGGTGACCGAGTAGGGCGCCTTGCCGAGCAGGGTGAGCAGCCCCGCCGCGGAGGCGGTGACCAGCAGCCGGCCCCGGCCGGCGGCGAGCCAGTGCGGCAGCAGCTCGCGCGCGGCGAGCACGTGCGCCATCACGTTCACCCGCCAGGCCCGCTCCCACGCCTCGTCGGGGGCGTCGACCCCGCCGCCCGGAGCCACCCCGGCGTTGGCGCAGAACAGGTCGACCGCGCCGAGGCGCTCCCGGGCGAAGCCGACCAGGGCGGCCACCCCGGCGGGATCGGCCGCGTCGCCGGGGCAGGCGTACCCGCCGACGCGCGCCGCCACCGCGCGGGCGGCTCCCGCGTCGACGTCGTTGACCACCACCCGGGCGCCGTCGGCGGCGAACCGGGCGGCCAGCGCGGCCCCGATGCCGGAGCCGGCCCCGGTGACCACCACGCCCGCCCCGGCAACCGTCAGCCCGCGCGCGGCGGGCGGTGGAATCATCCGGCGATCCGGCCGGCGAGGCCGACGCCGCCGTCGAGGACGAGGGTCTGCCCGGTGATCCAGGCGGCGTCGGCGGAGGCGAGGAAGGCGACCGTGCCGGCCACGTCCTCCGGTACGCCGAGCCGCCCGAGCGGGTACGCGCGGGCGACCTCCTCCTCCCGGCCCTCGTGCAGCGCCGCGGCGAAGCGGGTCTTCACCACCGCGGGGGCGACCGCGTTGACCCGGACCGCCGGGGCGAGCTCGACGGCCAGGCACGCGGTGAGGTGGTTGAGGGCCGCCTTGCTCACCCCGTAGAACGCGATGCCGGGCGACGGGGTGAGGCCGGCGATCGAGGAGACGTTGACGACGCAGCCGCCCCGCTCGGCCATCCCGGCGCCGCACACCTGCTGCACCCAGCCGAGCGCGCCGACGAGGTTGACGTCGAGGATCTTGCGGGCCGCGGCCAGGTCCAGCTCGGCGAGGGATCCGTGGACCGGATTGATGCCGACGTTGTTGACCAGGACGTCCACCGGCCCGAACGCCTCGGTGACCAGGCGGACCGCCTCCCGGCGGTGCTCCGCGTCGTCGGCCCGGCCGGGCACGGCCACGGCGCGGGCGGGGCCGCCCAGCTCGGCGACGGCCTCGGCCAGCGCCTCGGGACGCCGGGCGGTCAGGCCGACCCGGGCGCCCTCGGCGACCAGCCGGCGGGCGACCGCGAGGCCGATCCCGCGACTGGCCCCGGTGACGAGAGCGACCTGGCCGGACAGCCGGCCTGAATCTGCATTCACGATGCAGATAGTAGGAGGGGTGCGCCCGGGCGTCAACGAGCACCGCCGATGAAATTCTCACATCCCGTTGACACGGCCGCCGAGATAACTGCACCTTCAGTGCACATAGCGTTCCCCGCTCGGGAAAGGACCTCCGCCATGCCGGAAGCCGTCATCGTCGCCGCCGCCCGATCACCGATCGGCCGGGCGCACAAGGGCTCCCTGCGCGACCTGCGCGCCGACGACCTGGCCGCCACGATCGTGCGGGCCGCCCTCGACCAGGTGCCGCAGCTCGACCCGGGCGAGATCGACGACCTGATGCTCGGCTGCGGCCAGCCCGCCGGCGAGCAGGGGCACAACCTCGCCCGGGTGGTGGCCGTCCTGCTCGGGCTGGACCACCTGCCGGGCACGACCGTCAACCGGTACTGCTCGTCGTCCCTGCAGACCACCCGGATGGCGCTGCACGCCGTCCGGGCCGGGGAGGGGCACGTCTTCGTCTCGGCGGGCGTCGAGTGCGTCTCGCGGTACGACCGGGGCCGCGCCGACGGGAACCCGGGCGGCACCAACCCCGCCTTCGCCGGCGCCCTGGCCCGCACCGCGACCCGGGCCGCCGGCGGCGCGCCGACCTGGCACGACCCGCGCGAGGACGGCGACCTGCCGGACGTCTACCTCGCCATGGGGCAGACCGCCGAGAACGTCGCCCGGTTGCGCGGGGTGTCCCGGCTCAGCCAGGACGAGTTCGCCGTACGGTCGCAGCTGCTGGCCGAGAAGGCGATCGCCGACGGCTTCTGGGCCCGCGAGATCACCCCGGTCGCCGTGCCGGGCGGCGCGGTGGTCTCCGCCGACGACGGGCCGCGCGCCGGAGTGACCCTGGAGGCGGTGGCGGCGCTGCCGCCGGTGTTCCGGCCCGACGGCACGGTGACCGCCGGCAACTGCTGCCCGCTCAACGACGGCGCCGCCGCCCTCGTCGTGATGTCCGACGTGCGGGCCCGCGAGCTGGGGGTGACCCCGCTGGCCCGGATCGTCGCCACCGGCCTGAGCGCCCTCTCCCCCGAGATCATGGGGCTCGGGCCGGTCGAGGCGTCCCGGCAGGCGCTGCGCCGCGCCGGCATGTCCGTCCGCGACGTCGACCTCGTCGAGATCAACGAGGCGTTCGCCGCCCAGGTCCTGCCGAGCGCGCGTGAACTGGGCGTCGACTGGGACCGCCTCAACGTCAACGGCGGCGCGATCGCGGTCGGCCACCCCTTCGGCATGACCGGCGCCCGGATCACCACCACCCTGATCAACTCCCTGCGCTGGCACGACCACCAGATCGGGCTGGAGACCATGTGCGTCGGCGGCGGCCAGGGCATGGCGATGATCATCGAGCGGCTGAGCTGACACCGGCGGTCGGCGCGTCCCGACCGCGCCCGGCCACCGTGGACCGGGCGCGGTCGGAGCGCCCGCGCGGGCGGGCCTCCGCGCGGTAGGGGCGCCCGCACGGACGCGCATTCGCGCAGTCGGGCAATTGCCCGGTCCGGGCGCCTGCGCAGTCGGGCAGTCCGGGCGCCCGCGCCGGCATCGGCCACGCGGGCGGCCCGGCCGCCGGGCGCGGGCCACCCGTCCGACGTGGACTCAGGAGGCCGACGGGATCCCGTTGGCGGGCGGCGCCACCGGCTGGGCCGCGTACTCGCGCACCGGCCCGTCGCCCTCGTCGGTCTCGTACGTCGGCCCGAAGTAGGTCTGTGCTCCCCCGCTGACCCGGTTGAGCCGCTGCCCGCCGTAGCCGGAGTGGTCGGTGGCGGAGTATCGCAGCGGGGCCAGCCCCGGGCCCTGGTAGCCGCCCTTGCCGACCGCCTCCAGCACCCCCTCCCGGGTGAGGTCCCGGCCGGCGGCCTGGAGCACCTGGACGAAGAGGTAGCCGACCGCCATGCCGTAGACGGTGTTGCCGTCGAACGGCGCGTCGCCGTTGTGCTCCTTGTTGATCCTGGTGAAGAGCTGGATCCAGGGGTTGGCGGCGTCGTTCTGCATCGGCAGGTAGTTGGCTCCGATCATGCCCTCCAGCAGCCCCGCGTTGGCGCCGAGCTGCTTGGCCAGGGTCGGCTGGTCGGCGCCGACGTTGGAGACGAGCCACTGGGGCTTGAAGCGCAGCCGCGCGGCGGTGCCGACGGCGAGCGCCGTGAAGCCGGGCACGGTGGCGAGGATGACGACCTCGCACCCGGCCGCCTTGAACGCGCCGATCTGGGGCGCCACGTTGGGGTTGCTGGTGACGTACGTCTGCTTGGCCACCACGGCGCCGGCCCCCAGCACCTTCTCCACGCCCGCCAGGCTGTCCCGCCCGAAGTCGTCGTCCTGGCCGAGGAAGCACACCTTGCGTCCGGGCAGCTCGGTCTTGACGTGGTGGGCCAGGATCTTGCCCTCGACCGTGTAGTCGGGGTTGAACCCGAACGTGCCGGGATAGCGGTCGGGCTGGTCCCAGCTGCGGCTGCCCGAGGCGACGAAGAGGTCGGGCACTCGGTTGCTCTTGAGGAAGTCGAGCACGCCGCTGTGCGTCGGCGTGCCGAGCCCGTTGAGGACGGCGAAGACCTTGTCCTGGAGGACGAGTTGGCGCACCACCTGCTGGGTGTTCGCCGGGTTGTAGCCGTCGTCCATCACCTTGTAGGTGATCTTGCGGCCGTGCACCCCGCCGTTGGCGTTGACGTAGTCGAAGTACGCCTTCGTCGCCGGGGCGATCTTCGAGTAGCCGGCCGCCGCCGGGCCGGTGAGCGGCATGTGGGTGCCGACCACGATCTCGGTGTCGGTGACGCCGGGCACCGGACCGCGGCCTGCGCCGCCGCCGTCGTCGCTACAGCCGGCGGCGGTGACGAGCAGGGTGATGGCGCTGGCGATCGCGAGCGCGCGTCGTGTCGAGGGTCGCATGGGGACACCGACCTTTCCTCGGTCCGGTTGGGTGGTGGGCGGGTGGGGCGGGTGCGCGTCCGGCGGAGCCGGAAGGTTCAGGAGCGTCGCCGGCCCGGCAGGCGGGCGGTCAGGGCCCGGCCGAGCCGGGCCAGCAGGCCCTGCACGCCGCCGGGCGCGGCGATCATGACGAGGACCAGCGTCACCCCGAAGATGGCCAGCGGGAGGTTGCCCTCCATCCGCTGCGCCGCCGCCGGGGAGAGGTCGAGCCGCTCGGTCAGGGCGTGGGTGAGGTCGGGCAGGACGACCAGCAGCACGGCGCCCCACACGGCGCCGGTCAGGCTGCCCAGGCCGCCGACGACGACGGCCATCAGCAGGAACAGCGACAGCGTCAGGGAGAACGCCCCCGGCGACACGCTCTGCGCGAGCACCGCGAGCAGGGCGCCGCCGAGGCCGGCGCCGGCGGCGCTGACCACGAACGCGAGGACCTGGGTGCGGGCGACGTGGATGCCGACGAGCCGGGCGGCGACCTCGTCGTCGCGGACCGCCCGGAAGGTGCGGCCGTAGCGGCTGCGGACCAGGTTGGCCAGCAGCAGCAGCGCGAGCAGGGTGGCCGCCGCGGTGACCCAGAGCTGCCACCGCTCGTAGGGGAAGTACGGGCCCAGCGCCGCCGGCGGGGGCTCGACCGGCACCGCCAGCCCCTGCTCGCTGTTGAGGACGCCGTCGAAGGTGACGGTCAGCGCCGGCACCACCACCGCGACGGCGAGGGTGACGCCGGCCAGGTACGGCCCGCGCAGCCTCGCGGCGGCCGCCCCGACCACGGCGCCCACCGCGAGGGCGGCCAGGACGGCGGCGCCCAGCGAGACCGGCAGCAGCCAGCCGCCGGTCACCCCGGCGTCGGCGAAGGCGTTCTGGCACAGGGCCGTGGTGTACGCCCCGGTCGCCATGAGCGCGCCGTGCCCCAGCGAGAGCTGCCCGTTGAGCCCGGTGAGGACGGTCAGCCCGGCGGTGGCGCAGAGGTAGGCCGCCACGGTGGCGAGCTGGAAGTTGCGGAACGGCTCCAGCCCGTAGCTGGCGGCCACCAGCAGCAGGGCGGCGACGGCCGCGACGCCGAGGTGGCGCAGCAGGGTCGGTACGCGGCGCGCGTCGGCCGGACCGGCGGCGACCGCCCGCGCGCTCGGCGGGGTCGCCGCCCGGGTGGCGGTCACACCCGCCTCGCCGCGACCGGGGCGAACAGCCCGCCCGGGCGGACCAGCAGCACGGCCAGCAGCAGCACCAGCACCGCGAGCGGGGTGAGGTCGCTGCCGGCGTACCCGCTGACGTAGGAGAGCACCAGGCCGACCGCGAGGCCGCCGACCACCGCCCCTGGTGGGCTGTCCAGCCCGCCGACCACGGCGGCGGTGAACGCCGAGACGAAGACCAGGTCCATCGCGTGCGGGTGCAGGCCCAGCTCGGTGGGGATGACCAGCATGCCGGCCAGCGCGCCGACCCCGGAGGCCAGCGCCCAGCCCAGCGTCAGCATTCCGCCGACGTTCACCCCGAGCAGCCGGGAGACCTCGGGCGCGAAGGCCGCCGCGCGCATCCGCAGGCCCACCGCCGTGCGGGTGAAGGTCCAGGCCAGCCCGACGACCACGACCGCGACCGCGGCGAAGACGAACAGGTCGTACGGCGAGAGGACGGCGACCCCGCCGACGGTCAGCGCGGTGCGGGAGAAGGGCGCCTCGGCGGGGCGGAACTCGTTGCCGTAGACCATGCCCAGCACCGCCTGGATCAGCAGCACCAGCCCGAGCGCGACGATCACCGGGTTGAGCGGCGACGCGTGGTCGACGAAGCGCATCACGGCCACGTCGACGAGCGCGCCGAGCAGCAGCCCGGCGGCCAGCGCGGCGACGAAACCCAGCCAGTACGAGCCGGTCGCGGCGGCGACGCCGTAGGCCACGTAGGCGCAGGCGACGGCCATCGCGCCCTGCGCGAAGTTGACGATCCGGGCGGCCCGCCAGATGAGCACCAGGGCCAGCGCGAACGCCGCGTAGACCGCCCCCCTGGACAGGCCGTCGAGGGTGAGGAAGACGAAGCGGTCCAACGGTCCTCCCTTTGCGGGGACGAGGTGGTCAGAAGCCGAGGTAGGCGTGGCGGAGGTCGGTGTCGTCGCGCAGCCGGGCGGCGGGCGCGGTGGTCACGACCCGGCCCAGGGACATCACCACGCCCTGGTCGGCGACCGAGAGCGCGCTGCGCACGTTCTGCTCGACGAGCAGCACGGTCAGCCCGGTGTCGTCGCGCAGCCGACGCAGCAGGGCCATGGTCTGGGCCACCACCCGGGGCGCCAGCCCGAGTGACGGCTCGTCGAGCAGCAGCAGCCGGGGGCGGCCCACGAGGGCCCGGCCGAGGGCGAGCATCTGCCGCTCGCCGCCGGAGAGCTGGTGGCCGAGGTGGCGACGCCGCCGGGCCAACGGCGCGAAGAGCTGGTAGACCTCGTCGAGCGCGCGGGCCGCGTCGGGCCGGTCGCGTCGCCACAGCCCGCCGAGGCGCAGGTTCTCCTCCACCGTCAGCTCGCCGACGACGCCGCGCCCCTCCGGCACGTGCGCCATGCCGCGGCGCACGAGCTGCTCCACGGGCACGCCGCGCAGGTTTTCCCCCGCCAGCACGACGCGGCCGGCCGCCGGGCGCAGCATGCCCGACAGGGCCCGCAGCAGAGTGGTCTTGCCGGCGCCGTTGGCCCCGACCACCGCCGCGATGGCGCCGCGGGGAACGGTGAGGTCGACCTCGTGCAGCACCGGCGCGGCGCCGTAGCCGGCGACCAGCCCCCGCACCACCAGCAGGTCCTCGTCGCTCATGCCCGCGCTCCGCGTCGCCGCGGGCCGGCGGCCGGCGCCACCGCGCCGCGCCCGGCGATCCGCCCGCTCATGCCGCGGCCTCGTCGACGGCGGCGCCGAGGTAGGCGTCGGTGACGGCCGGGTCGTCGCGCACCTCGTCCGGCGTGCCGGCCGCGATCACCCGGCCGAAGTCGAGCACGACGATCTCGTCGCAGACCGACATCACCAGGTCCATGTGGTGCTCCACCAGCAGCACCGCGCACGGGTCGACCGCGCGCCGGGGCAGCTCGCGGATCAGCTCCGCCAGCTCGGCGATGTCGTCGCCGCCCAGGCCGCCGGCCGGTTCGTCGAGCAGCAGCAGCCGGGGCCGCGCGGCGAGCGCGCGGGCCAGCGCGACCCGCTGGCGTACGGCGAAGGGCAGCGTGCCCGGCGCGGCGTCGGCGTGCCCGGCGACGCCCAGGCCGTCGAGCACGTCGAGGGCGTGCCGGCGCAGCCGGCGCTCGTCGCGGTCGCTGCGCGGCAGCCCGAGCAGGGCGGGCAGGAATCCGGCGCGGGCCGTGTGGGTGGCGCCCGTCATCACGTTCTCCAGCACGGTGAGGCCGGCGAACAGCCCGGTGCCCTGGAGCGTCCGGGCGATGCCCAGCCGGGTCAGCCGGTGCGGGCGGGGTCGCAGCGGCCGGCCGTCGAGGGTCAGCGAGCCCTCGTCCGGGGTGACGAAGCCGCAGACGACGTTGAACAGGGTGGTCTTGCCGGCGCCGTTGGGGCCGATGACCCCGACCACCCGGCCGGGAGGCACCCGCACGGAGACGTCGTCGAGGGCGGTGAGGCCACCGAAGCGCACCCCGACGTGGTGCAACGCGAGCCCTTGCTCCATCACCCATCCTCGGGATCCGACGGCAGTTATTTACACTGGGAGTGTACGTTTCTCAGGTCCGCCGTCAATACCTTCGATGCGCCGCCGTCGCACGCACCAGGATCCCCGCCCACCCGGCGGTGGGACCCGCCCGTTTCCGCACCGACCGGGCAGCCCGCCGTGGGCCGGACGCGCCAAGGGGCGGCCGCGCGCGGCGGCCGCCCCCGGTGCCCGTCAGGCGCTCGGGCAGGTGTTGCGGTACTCCTCGATCGCGAGGCCGCTCGGGCCCGGGCAGAGGAACTGCTCGTAGCGGGTGTCGTCGTCGACGAAGCGCTTCAGCCAGGCCACCGCCTGCCGCGCGGTGGGCGTGTTGACCGTCTGCGGGAAGAAGTGGCTCGCCCCGTTGAGCTCCAGGTACGCCTTCTCCGACGCGGCGGGGATGCTGGTGTAGAACGGCTCGGAGTGCGACGAGACGGGCGCGATGCTGTCGCTCTCGCCGCCGATGATCAGCGTCGGCACCCGGACGTCGGACCAGCTCTTGTCCAGGTTCCACGGCGCGAGCGGCACGGCGGCCTGCAGCGACGGCCGGGCGACGGCGGCCTCCAGGCTGCCGCCACCGCCCATCGAGTGCCCGGACACCGCGAGCCGGGTGGGGTCGATGCGGCCGCGCACCGAGCTGCGCTCCACCAGGTAGTCCAGCGCGGCGAGCAGCTGGCGTCCCCGGCTGTCCGGCTGGTCGAGGCGGGTGTTGGTCTCGATGCCGATCACCACGAACCCGTGCGAGGCGATCCTCGGCCCGAGCCAGTCGATGCTGGACCAGGAGGCGGTGTAGCCGGGCGAGATGGCGACGGCGCCGAAGGTGCCCTCGCTGGTGCTGGTCGGGTAGTAGATGACGCCGCCGCCGAAGCCGGTCACGCTGAGCGAGGAGACGCTCTGCGAGGAGGTGGCGAAGGGGCCGCGGCTGGCCTCCAGCAGCGCGACGGTCGGGTCGGGGCCGCGCTCGTACGGGTTGTCGGCGGCGCTGGCAGCCGACGGGGCGGCCAGGGCGGCGGTGGCGGCCAGGACGGCGGCCAGGGCCAGCCCGGCGGCGCGGACGGCGAAACGGGGACGGGTGGCGGTTGGTGATGACACGTCGGGCACTCCCTGCGGGTCGGGGCATATCGACGTGCATCAGTCTTCGTCGATGGCGAGGGCCGCGCATCGGCGAAATCGCCAGTCCCGACCGACGGGCGCGCCCCGCCCCGGCGCGCGGATGCGGCTCGCGTTCCGGTTGCCGATACTGAGGCGCACTCACACGGAAGACACGTCCGCGCCGCCGGCGTTGCGCCCCGGCGCGGGAGAGGAGACTCCATGAGCGACACCGCTGCGAAGTCCAGGGCGGTCGGCTCCACCGTCCGGCTGCTCTCGGTCCTGGTCATCGTCGCCGGCGTGATCATGCTGGTCGGCGGGGCCGCCACCTGGTTCACCGTGCAGAGCCAGCTCGCCGACGAGCGCATCACCGTCTCCGAGGACGCGGACTGGTTCGCCGGCGAGAAGATCGACGGGCCGCTGACCGCGTACGCGGAGGCCGAGGTGATCGAGAAGCACTCGCTGGAGGCCAGCGGCGGCAAGACCTACGCCGAGCTCGACCGGCAGGACCCCACCCGCCAGACCGTCATGACCGGCTCGTTCCTGCGTTCCTCGCTGTTCACGTCGGTCGTGTCCTTCGGGATCGCCGCCCTGGCGATGGGCCTCGGCGTGGTGCTCGCCCTGATCGGGTACTCCCTGCTGTCGCTCTCCCGCCGGCTCGACGCCCTCGCCGCCCCGGCGCCCGCCACGGCCTGACCCGCGGCGGCCGGCCGCCGGGA